>CALFXQ010000244.1 GCA_937958285.1 uncultured Fusibacter sp.
TACAAAGCAGAGCAGGCCAAGAATTGCCAACGAAATGTGCACAAAGCCCAAGATAAAAAAGGCCAGGATCATCCAAAATAGTTGGTCTTGTAAACTACTCTTTGAATTAGCCACTACCTTTTGCTAGCTCCCTTGTTCGTGTTGATTTTAAATGGAACATATAGGGGGCAAAACTTGATGAATGCCGTGCCTATCATGATTAAGCCCACTAAACCAACCCATCTGATGGGGCTATCCAATAATACAATTAGGCTAAGCAAGGCAAGGCCCAAAATAAAACGAATGATACGATCGAATTGACCAATATTTTTTATCATATAATTACCTCCTGCCTGCAGTATATGCTTCTTTAAGTAGAAAGGTAAGTGACTAAGTCACATAAGGATTATAAATTTAATATTTCGATCTTTCCCCTGTGGAGCTTAACCATTTTTTCGTTCTCCCAGCTCTTAAGTAGTCTAGAAACGACTTCTCTTGCAGTGCCTAGCCGATTCGCAATTTGTTCATGGGTCAAGAGAACCATTGCCTGATTTTGTTCTAAGAGCAGGTCCTTGAGCCTCTCATCCAAGCTCTTTAGCACAATGCCTTCAACCTTTGAAGTAATCTCGACAAGTCTGGTTGTGATCAAGTGAAATACATAATCTTTAATTGACACTTCACGATTAAAAATATTGATAAATTCAGCCTTTGGTATTAAGACAACCTCACAGGTTTCAAGAGTTCTCGCGTAAGCCATATAACTAGAATTAGATAAGATACAGCTGAGATTAAGCACACATGCTTCGCCTGGAAGTATGGTATAGAGGCGAAACTGCTTGCCATTTTCGCTTAGTTTGTAAACTTCAATTTGACCTGACAATAGAAACAGGGCATGCGTACACGTGTCTTGTTCATTCAAAATTTCATAGTGAGGGGGTAAGGTCATCCATTGGTCAAAAACCACAGAAGTTTCTGCACTTACTTGTTCTTTAAAAGATAATGTTTGCATATTCTCAATTCAATCCTTTCACTGTCCTGTGAGAGATTTGCTCTAAAACCCGCCAAAGAACATAGCATTTTCAAGTCATTAGTGCTTTATGGACGCGTTCCCTTATCGTGCCACCGGAACACGTCCCCAATGGTCCAATATGTGATCGCAAAGATCGTCGAGCTCTGCCGCTTTAGGCCGAGCCCAGTCATAACCACTTGCATACATATAACCCTTTTGCTTGACCTGCTTAACGAGGACTAGGTCCTCTTTTCTCTTTATGTTGTCGCCTTTCACCATCGCCTCGAACATTAGAATATCGCAGCTAAAATGCGCCGCATATACGCGATAGTTGCCACGCCCACATTCTAGAATGTGGCTGATACCCGCATCTGAAAGCCTCTTTCTCAACAAGTACATATTGGCGTGAAAATTGGTTTGTGCTTTTTCGGCATTGTATTCTGGCCATATTGCATCAGCAATTTTCTCCCAGTTCACCGGAACGCCATTTTTGTATACTAAAAAGGCGAGGATTTCTTTGGCCTTGGAATTTTTCCAGCTCAAAGCCTCATTGTCTACAAACACTTCAAAATCGCCTATGCACTGAATAAAAGGGTGCTTTGAGGGGTGCACATCCTGCATCTTACTATGCATGAGAGTCTCTAACAAAGGACCTCCGCTTCTTTTTTTAATCAGCCTTTTAATCGTCTTTTCCAGCCGATCTGCGGAAACGGGCTTTAGCAAATAGTCCATGGCCTCGTGTTCAAAGGCTTCCACAGCATATTGGTTAAAAGCCGTCATAAAAACAATATCGATCCCCAAGTTTAGGTCCAGTAAGTGCTGTGACAACTCAAGGCCATTCATCACAGGCATTTCGATATCGAGAAACACCGCCTCGACCGTATGGTCCTTTAAATAGTCCAGTAGCAGCGCCGAGGACTGAAAAAGACCACAAAGCTCAACACCTTCTATGGCATCTACCATGCGCTTAAAACGCTCTAAGACATGCAATTCATCGTCTACCGCTACAATTCTCACCATGCTTATCTCTCCCTGACTACCGCGCCCTTGGGTATGGCAAATGACACGGTGGTGCCCTCTCCTTCACGACTGACAACATTGAGCCCCGAACCAAACATCTTACAAAGGCGATGATGGATGTTAATCATCCCCACCCCCTGCAGCGACTCTTTTGACTCATCTATCTCGAAAATCTTTTCAACCTTTTGTTCCGACATACCAACACCGTCATCATAAACCGTCATTAAAATATGATCTTGACCATCCACAATGGCAATGGAGACCACTCCGCCACTTGAACGCTTCGAAATGCCATGTCGCACCGCATTTTCAACCAAGGGCTGCAAAACTAAAACGGGAATCAGAAGATGCAAAGGTGCATCGATGGTTTTAACCAGTTGAATCTTATCGCCAAAACGCGCCTGTTCGATATGGAAGTAGGTTTCCACCAATTCGAGTTCTCGCTCGATTGTGGTGGTCTTATTTAAATGATTAAACGCCAAACTCCCTCGAAGATAGATGGCCAAGTCTATGATGAGCTTTGAGGCCTTCTTGCCATCCGTCTCGCAAATATTGGCTATAGCATCTAGAGCATTATAGAGAAAATGAGGTTTGATCTGAGCGTGCAAAAATGCGATCTCGGTGGTCATAATTTTGTCTTTAAGGCGATCCGCCTCTAGTAGATTTTGATTGTAGCGTATGAGCTTTTTATGGGCTGCAGCTTGTTGTCTCGCCTGAACAAAAGACATGGCAATAATCACGGCAATATTGCCGCTCAAAAACATGTTGTTGTTATAAAAGCCACCAAAACCACTAAAGTGCAAAATATCTAAATTAATCGACAAGACGTACACACAAACAGCCACATACATAAGCATTGCAGTATCTTGTTTAGTGCGAACAGCTTTTATCATCATGGCGAGCATATACCCCATCTGAAGCAAAATCACAAGATAGAAAGCGCTGGTAAAATTAGAGATAAATGTCACAGACGTAAATAGCAAACCGTTGAAGAAGAGGTTTGGCAAAAAAAAAAAAAAAAAAAT
>CALFXQ010000245.1 GCA_937958285.1 uncultured Fusibacter sp.
CGCCCACTGCGCTTAAGTTGAAATTCACCCTTAGGTGCTGTCACTTCAACAGCAGTTCCAGGTGCTAGTTTAAAGAGATTTTGTTTATAGGTACTCGGCGTAGCTTGGTTCGCTGACTTTAGACGGGTAGTAAATCGAATAAGTCCCTCGCTAGGCAGCGTTGCATAAGAAAATTTTTTGCCTGGCGTGCGATCTTCAATTGGAATATACAGTTTCGAACTGTCGCCTTCTTGCCAAGACTTAAGGGTGTCACTCATAAAATCGATGTTATACGTATCACCGCCTAGATGCTGGACATCGACGAGCTTAATCCAGTGACGGGGTTCTTTTGCGCATGCACAACTCATTTCTATCCTCCTGATAATGATTATCATAACCAAAACAAAATTATCATAACATTTCATCCGAATTACGTCAATCGTCGGAATCGTCGAAAAATGGATTTTGTATTGTTATTTGTCATATTTTTCATAAAACACTAGTGACTGTTTTTAGATTCCATGCTATAATAAATTATTATTTTTTTTAATCTTGGTTAGACAACAGGAGATGCACTGCAGCTCTTCAGGTAAACCGAAATAAGATCTTCTTATTTCGGTTTTGTTTTTTTTGTGAGGATAAAATCGCAATGCGCAGAGAAGAAATTGACTTAACAACGGTATTTATCAAACACATTAAACGTGTTGGTGGCAGAGGGCCAAGAAACATTCACTGTAAACTCGAGGTCGAAAAAAAGAGCCTTTCCTTTGTTTTCTGGCTTGGAAAGTCAGCTTTTGAGCAGTTCATCTTCGATTACACTAAAAATGGGAAAATGCATTTAAGAACCCTCTATGAAGATGTCTTTTCAGTTGTTTGCATCGATTTACTTGCCGAACTCTCAAATGTGACTAACCTTACATTGACGTTGAAAGCCTTTACTTTTGATTTAAATGATGATCGGTTTGAGGTAGACTTCATTATCGAAGAATCTGGAGGCGCGAATGGATCTCAATCAGATTAATCCCTACCAATTGCAGCATATCTGTGAGCTCCTCAATGAACAGGTTTATCACACAAAACCAATCAACCTAAGTCAATTGGTCCATCTCGTTCAACGTGCCGAAACGCCAAAAGAGATTATTCTCCAACTGATATACTTGGCAGATCAGAATGCACCCATTGGCCGTATAGAAAATATTGTCAGTGCATTTGATTGGTAATTTAATGCAAGGATAAGTTTTTACAGAGTTTTTTTTACAGATAGAGAAAAGGTGTCACTTTTGATTGAACTAAAATCAAAAATGACACCTTTTCTCTGTCTCTATAAGTATGAAGCCCTTAGCAGTCTACACTTGTAAGACATAGTGCACCCGACATGGCTTTGTGGCCAACATGTGCATTCTTTTGTGTTTCGAAGGCCTTACTCGCCGTGTTCCACGGGAGTTGGCTCAAACCAACTTGGACCAAGGTACCGACAATTAAACGCTCCATGTTGAGAAAGAAGCTATTGGCTACCATAGTAATGACAATTTCTGTGGCCGTTTCTTCGATTGTCAAAGATGTAAGCTCTTTAATTGGATTTTTGATTTTCTTAGCCGTGGTAAAAGGGGTAAAATCTTGCGGTCCTAAAAACGTGGGAATTGCCTTTTTCATTCTTGCCACATCGAGCTTTTGTGCCATCACGTTCACCTGATGTCTTTCGAAGAGTGGACGATGGGGAGCATTGTACTTCCATATACGGTAGGTGTATGTGATGTTTTTTGAAAGGTAGCGTGGTTGAAAACGCTCATCTACGGGCTGAATGCTATACACCACGATGTCTTCTGGCAGGTAGCGCTCAATGTAGTCGCGAATTTCTTCTGGTGTGAGTCGATTGTCTTTTGCGACAAAAGAAGCAATATTGGCCTTTGCATGCACGCCTGCATCCGTATTGACCGCACCGATTACTTCCACTGGCGACTCGTACAACTTCGAGAGAATGCCTTCGAGTTTTCCCTGAATGCTCTTATCCGTATAATCCTTTTTAGTATCGAAGCTCATGTATCGATTGCCATCATAGCCCACGACGATTTTGTAGTTTTGCATGTTTTACTCCTATCTGCTTTCTTAAAAGCCCATTGTCTATCAATAAGTTAAGATTCATTATAACACAGTTATGGAAGGCTTTCATGATATAATGGGTATATCCCCGCTAAGGAGTACATCATGAAGACCAATTCACAAATGCTAATGAATCTCTTTCATTTGAGCAGAAGCCCTGTAGGAATCAAGTTTATCAAACCCTCCGAACTCACAAACAACGAGTCGAATCCATATAAGGCGATTCCATATAAGCATTTTCAACCCGTTAAGCACAAGGCTTATTACTGCTGGCTTGTTAAACAAGCCAGTCAAGGAAAGGCCTTTTACCTCACACCTAATAACAATGCCTGCGAAACAGCAGGATGGGTCACAGGACTGCTGCCCTCCCATCACTTTGGAAATGCCACTGAAAATATAGAAGGTTGGTATCGCTGTCAAACCTATGTGGATTACCGCGTCGCCCGTATGATTTACGAACAAATGCAGCCACTGTCTGTCGAAAACAGCGAAAACAGCGAAAACCGCGAGAATGCCTGTTTTTCTGCTTTGCTCATCGGTGCACTTGAACACTTTGATTTAGATCATCCACCTGATGTGGTGCTTTTAATGGGTCAACCTGTCAGCGTCATGCGCATGGTGCAAAGCTATGCAGCCTTTCACGGATGGGGCTCTCAGATGAAGACCTCTGGCATGTGTGGCATTTGCTATGAAGCCACTGTGCAACCCCTTCAGCTCAACACCCTCACTTTGTCTACACTTTGTTCGGGTACACGCTTTTACGCCAAGTGGGGTGTGCATGAAATGGCTGGTGGTATCCCTTATGCACAGCTTCATACACTATTAGAGGGTGCACTCCTTACCATGGGCCCCTGCGAGACCGACTCGGTGAAAGAACACCTTTCCCTTCACCTCGCCGATAAACACAAAACCTATGCCCTTAGACCTAGCTACTTTAAATGATGTGCCATTTTTTATGGCAAGAGAAGGAGTAAAATATGAAAATTGAAATCTGGTATGACTTTGTTTGTCCATTTTGCTTTCTAGGTGAAACTAAATTCGAAATGGCCCTAAACACCCTTTCTTTTAAAGAGAACATTTCACTGACTTTCAGAAGCTTCCAACTCAATCCAAGTCAATCCAAAGTCGAGACCCAAGGAAAAGACATACACCAAATCATAGCAGAAAAGTACCATATCAGCTATGATCAGGCAAAGGCAAATAACGACCGCATAGTAGCAAGTGCAAAAGCCGTCGGTCTAAATTACCGATTTGACCTCCTTAAGCCTAGCAACACAGAAAAGGCGCACATGCTCGCCCACAGTGTCAAAGATACGCAAAGTCAACAAGACTTTATCAAGCGTGTGTATTCTGCATATTTTGAAGAGGGTGCAGATATTTCAGATACAGGCACACTTTTAAAACTCATGTCTGATGTAGGTCTAGATACCAGTGCGTTTGAAAAGCATCTCGAAGACCCTGGCCTTTTGACACGTGTCAAGCAAGATCAAGAACAAGCGAGAGCACTAGGGGTAAACGGGGTCCCATTTTTCTTAATCGATGGCAAGTATGCCATCTCCGGTGCACAAAGTGTAGAACACTTTATCGAAACCCTCACAACTGCATATCAGAGCAGATAGCTATCTATTTCTCAGTCTCAAGATGGGTGGTGACAATACTGCCATGTCCAAAGCAGCTTTTTAGAGCTGTCTCTACCTCAGTGGCAATCTCGTGGGCATCAAAGAGTGAAATATCCCTATAAAAGACTAGGTGCACCTCAATTGCTACTCTATTGCCAATGCGCCTTGTGCGCAAGTGATGATGGTTGACTATTTCTGAATGGCTGAGGATAGTCTCTCTAATGCACTTCAAATCCTCTGCGCCCAAAGATATTTCCATAAGTTCATTGACAGCGGGCGCTAAAATTTCAAAGGCCACTTTAAAGATAAAGACGCTTACAATCATTGAAGCTACTGGATCTAGAATGGTCCATTGCGCGCCTAAAAAAATTGCACCACCAATTCCAATCAATGTGCCAATTGACGAAAAAGCATCTGATCGATGATGCCAACCATTGGCAATTACAGCAGCTGATTGAATTTTCTCTCCAATCACTTTAGTGTACCTAAAGAGCAACTCTTTGCTAATAATAGACACTAAGGCCGCGATTAAAGCAATCACACTGGGCTTTTTAAGTATAAGACCATTGAACAGCACAGCGTACATGTTGAGCACGCCAGAACTCATAATTTTATAGCCGACAAAAAATAGAGCTAAGCTTATAACGACGGTTGCCAAAGTCTCATATTTTCCATGTCCATAATTATGATCAGCATCTTCTGGTTTGTCCGTAAATCGAAAACCAATTAGGACCACAATATCCGTAAAAAAATCTGACAATGAATGTACTGCATCGGCCACCATAGCAGCGCTATTTCCCTGAATGCCAGCAAACAGCTTAAATGCTGTTAGAATGGCATTTACAATAAAGCCGACCCATGTTACCTTCTTTGCCTCTATACTACGCATTGCATCAGTCATCTTCTCATCTCCTACAAAAATCATAAAGACCTGTGGCACTATGAATGAATTTCACAGTCCCACAGGTCTTACCTGTTGCCCTAAAGCCCGGTTATCGCAATATCTGCAACACCTGATCTACAACTGAGTATATCTCACTTTTATCGTTTTGTCAAATGATAATCACTTGAAAAAAGAGTCTCCTAGCAAACGAACACGGCGTATGGTGTCATAATCTGCATAGCCCACTAAATCCTCTACATGCTTATCAGAACTGCGACCTAGTCTACCCGACATATGGTATTCGCCACACCCAGTTTGGGCCATAAGCGCTGGCAAACACTCGGCATTCACACCAGAACCAGGCATAATGGTAATATGTTGGCCAAATTTCTCTTGAATCTGACGAATATATGATGCCCCAACGATCGCAGTATCTTGTTGTCCCGAGGTGAGAATACGCACGATACCCATGTCGATAAGGTGGGGAATATCCTTTTCGGGTTCCCTCGCTACATCGAAAGCTCTATGTAAAACCACTTTCATTGGCGCTGCCAAAGCGACAAAGTATGCCATCGCCGCCAAGTCCAAGTATCCCTCTGCGGTCAAAATGCCGACGACAATCTCTTTATAGCCCAGCTTTTTTACCCACTCAACATCGTAGGTCATCGTCTCAATCTCTTTTTGTGAGTAGACAAAATTTCCCGAACGCGGCCTGATCATGACGGCCTTGTCCAATTCTTCAACAAAACGCACTTGATCCAGTAGACCATAGCTCGGCGTTAAGCCACCAATATTTAGCGCGCTGCAAAGCTCAACTCGGTCTGCACCCGCCGCTTTTGCTGTCAATACAGATTCAAATGCATCTACGCAAACCTCTAATCGCATAAAAGCTCCTCTTTCGTAAAATTACTCATTTAAATACTTCTTTACACCCAACCATGCAAGACCTTTAGCCAGTGCTTTTATGGGCTGCAGGGTAACGCCTTGCAGCCTCGCCTCGAGTGACTCTAGACTATAGCCTTCTCGAAATACGAAGAAATACTTACTCGAAAGCGCCTGTTGTGGGCAACCATATATACAGCGCAAGCAGATTGTACACACGTTACTAAAATTCGGCTTTTTATTCAGTATTGTTATATTTCCTGTGGGGCATTGGCTCGCGCACCAACCACATCCATTACACTTATTAGAGCAATGTAGCTTAGTGGCAAAAGTCGCTGCCTCGTCGCGCTCAAACTGAGAGAGCCTTTTCTTAATGGGACTTCTTCTAGAATGCGTAAGGCGCGTAACACCTTGTAGCAAATCCCTCATGATCGCTGCAACTTTTGTGGGCATCACATTGAGCACATGCATGGCTGTATGGTCATCTACTCTCAGTATCGCATTCGATGGCATAATCAACATATGTTCATAACTAACACAGACCCCCAGTTGTTCGAGCATTTGGATACTACCACAACGACATCCTGTATTGGGCCACATTTCACCGCCCCCAGAAACAGAAACCACAGCGGCACGTTTTGGCCTAGTTTCCACAGATGCTAACGCATCTAGCCAATCGTAAACCGGTTTAGGCGCATCTAGCGCATATACTGGAAAAAGTAACAAAAGAAAATCTACGCCCTTTAGCCGTTCATGTGAATATCTATTTTCTCGATTCGAAGGTGAAATGTCTAGTGCAGCTATATCCACCTCTATATGATTCTCTTTAGCTTGGTTGTAAAACGCTTGGGCAACTCGCCTAGTACCTTGCGTACCAGAAAAATATACGATCAAGAACTTCTTCATATCTAGCAGCATCCTTTCTTAAAATCGCACAGTCTGTGGGGCAAAAAAAGGTTCTCAAAAGTCGAGAATCCAGTTACTATAGAATAGTGATTAAAATTTTTTTAGTAGCTTTACAATTTCCTAAGAGGTCATCGCTTACATTGTTCACAACGAAGGATTTTTCTGTGAGGCACAATCTGAAAATCAGGGGGATGTTATGAAGACGAGTATGGTGGCAAAACACGCAAAATGGCCAGCAAAAGCAGATGCTATCTTTGCAATTGCAGGCAAGGCCGAAGAGGCCATTAAGAAATTTGGAAAAGATAATGTGACGAACTCTACCCTAGGGGCCCTTATGGATGACGATGGAAAACTCATCGCCTTTGACTCGGTATTCGGTGTGCTAAAAGATATGCCGAACGAAGAGCTATCTGCTTATGCGCCAATTGCGGGCATGCCAGCATATCTAAAAGCCGTCGAGGAGACCTTTTTTGCGGGTTACAAGCCCCAGGGGCACATTCGCGTAGTGGCAACACCTGGTGGAACAGGGGCTCTAAAAGTCGCCATGTGGAATTACACTGAAGAAGGCGATGAAATTCTCACCTCCGATTGGTACTGGTCGCCATATCAGACCATTTCTGAGGAAGCTGGCAGAAAAATCAGCACCTTTAAGTTGTTTTCTGACGATGGCAATTTTAATGTCGCAGATTTTAAAGCGAAATTTAAGGGCATCTTAGATCGCCAAGATTGCTTGATGACCATACTCAATACCCCTGCTCAAAATCCTACAGGTTACAGCATTTCAGATCAAGAATGGGACGAAATACTGGATTTCTTAAAAGTTGAAGCACAGAACCCAGACAAAAAGATCATTTTACTTGTAGATACTGCCTATATAGACTTTGCTGGAGAAGGCGACGAAAGACGTGCATTCTTCACAAAATTCTCGAATCTTCCAGAAAACCTCTTTGTAATGGCCGCCTTTAGTACGTCTAAAGGCTACACCATGTATGGCCTACGCCTTGGTGCCCTTATTGGCATCTCTGCCAACAAAGAGATTGCCGACGAATTCAATGTGTCTAGCTTGCATTCGGGTCGCGCGAACTGGTCTAATGGCAATCGTGGTGGCATGGTCGCCGTTGCTCAGATCTATCAAAGTAAAGAACTGACTGAAGCGTATACCAAAGAGAAAAATCAATACAAGTCTATGCTCAGAAAGCGTGCAGATGCCTTTGTTGAGGCGGCTAACGAAGTGGGCCTCGAACTTCTGCCCTACAGAGATGGCTTCTTTGTAAGCTTGCCTTGCGACAAACCATACGATATTAGCGAAGCACTCGTAGAAAAGAACATCTTTATGGTACCCCTTGGCAAGGGCATTCGCTTTGCCGTTTGCGCGGTTTCCGAAGATAAATGCCGAAAAGCACCAAAGGTCATTAAAGAAGTGATGGATCAGTTTAAGTAGGGTCTATTAATTTTTATAAAGCAAGGGTTGGACTTAAAGAGTCTGGCACTTGCTTTTTTTTGGTTTTATAATCCCATAGATGATGGAACTTACCTAGGGTTAAACCTTAGAACACTTTTTTCAAATAGAGCATTTGAGATACCTTAAGGGACAACAGCCACAGGTTTATTGTGATTAGTGCAAGTGCCATATAGTGCCCAGTTGTAAGCACGCCGATAGCCATGTTGAGGCCCAACTTCTCAAAAACAAGTACAGCGCCAAAGGGTATTGCAAAGGACAACATCATGAGTATACGACCTTTTTCGACTCCAAACTTTACAGTGATTGGAACCATAAGCGACTGGACCACCATGGCCAGTGCCATATACCCCATGGTCTCTAGAAATAAAGGCTCGACCGACATGCCAAAGAGGAGCAGTGAGATTATAAAGTAGATGGACATATTGAGCACCAGGCCACCTAAAGCTAGCAAATACTTGCTTGTGGCTAGGCAGGTCCGCTTAATGGGCATGGTGGCAGCATAGGCATCCCATTTCGCCTTTTCGTCTAATGCCATACTAGAAACTGGCGCCATAATTGCGAACAACATCAGAATAAGACCGAGCATTTGACTATCTTGACCACTATATGCTAAAGCCCCATAAATTACGATTGACACCACCATAATGATGTATTGCCCTTTCATGTTTAGCAAGTCTTTTATTATAAGCCCTAGCATACGGTTTTCTCCTTTGTGTGAAATAGCATAATATCTTCTATGGAAGCGCGGTCTACTACGCCATTTTGAATATTTTCATGGTCTCTCACCAGTACCTCGACCCCATAGAGATGCTTTCGATATCCAATAATAGCTTCTGGTGGCAGTGCTTTCAGCGCCTCTTCAGAGCACTTATATAAACGATGGGATTCGATAAGGTCATCCTTTTGTTCAAAGAAAATCAAGTCCCCTTCATGCATAAATGCAATATAGTCACAGACTTTTTCTAAGTCGCTGATAATATGGGAGGACATGAGTATACTATGTCTCTCGTCTTGAACGAATGTCATAAATACATCTAGTAGTTCCTCTCGAATGATGGGATCAAGTCCACTGGTGGCTTCATCGAGAATTAATAATTCTGCGCCATGTGAAAGGGCAACAGCTAATCCCAGTTTCATCTTCATGCCACGCGAGTACTCTTTAAATGCCTTTTTATGATGTAGTTTAAATTGCTCAGCATAGTCAAAGAACATCTTCTCGTCCCATCTTTTGTAGACATGCTTCATGATGCGGTTAACATCTCTCAAATTGAGCACTTCTGGAAAATGAACCTCATCGAGCACCACACCGATACGCTCTTTAAGGGTATTGTCGTTATGGCACTGTCCAAAAATCTCAATTTCTCCTGAATCTTTTTTAATCATATCTAAGATCAGCTTGATTGTGGTGCTTTTTCCAGCGCCATTTGCGCCAATGAGGCCTGTAATGCAGCCCCTTGGTATCATCAAGTTAATATCCTTTAATTGAAACGTCTCGTACCCTTTTGAAATACCTTTTAGCTCAATGGCATAATCACCCATTTAATCTTCCCCCCTATAAATCAGTTCGAGCATTTCTTTAAGCTCTTCTTCAGACACCTGACACAATCTGGCACTAGACACCACCTCTTGAAGCAGTTTCTCAATGGTCTTTAGGTGCTCTTCACGCAACCAAGCCCTATTTTTTGTAGCCACAAAACTGCCTTTGCCCATAACGGTTACAATAAAGCCATCCTGCTCGAGTTCTTCGTAGGCACGCTTGGTTGTAATTAAGCTCACCCGCAGCTCTTTTGCTAAAAGCCGCATGGATGGCAGCCCATCCCCCTCACTTAAAGAGCCGTTTAGTATTTGCTGCTTCACTTGCACCGCGATTTGAGCATAAATTGGCTCACCGCTGGAATTACTGATATGTATTTTCACTGTAACTCCTTTCTGATTATTGTATATACACACTATATACAATATATTCAATTGAGTCAACTCTTTTTGCCCATCAAAATGGTGGACATGAGTAAATAAAAAGACCCCATGCGCTGTCTTAAGCGAAAAGGGTCATTTTGTGAAACAATTTATTGTTATTGTGACTTTGTATGCTATAGGCCATAGGCATTTCACCTAATCTTTGATAGGATTAGAAAGAGTTAAGTATCAACCCGACTATTGATAGGTAAGGCCACACAAAGAAAGGGAGCGTTTTACAATTGTCTAACAAAAAACAAGCAGTTACCATAAAAATTGTCTCACCAAGACTACCTAAAACCTTAGCGGAGTCTACCCCCAATACCCTTGTCTTTGAGGATGAAGCCTTAATTCAGGGTCTTAGCACAACCGGTGCTGATTTATCCTCTACTAAGGCAGAGAAGATGTATGTGCGGGAGTCTGTTTTCAAACATGTGGACTTTCGCGAGGCTTATTTACACCGACTCGATTTAGTAGATGCCCGTTTTGAAAACTGCGATTTCTCTAATTGCAACTTCAGCGATGGCGTTATGCACCGCGTCGCATTTATCAATTGTAAGTTGGTTGGCGTAAACTGGAGTGGTGTGAACTTTGTAGATGTGACCTTCGAATCCTGCAGTGGCACCTATGGCAATTTCTCGCACGCGCGCTTTAGACAGTGTGCTTTTTCTACATGTCACTTTCAGCATGCCGATTTACAAGACTGCGAGTTTAAGATGGTGCTTTTAGATGCTGTCGATTTGCGCCAATGCGCTTTTGCAGGTACACGCCTCTTTGGCATTGACCTAAGCACCTGTCAGATTGAAGGTTTGAGCATACGTCCCGATGAACTTCGCGGCTGCACCGTCAGTCCAGAACAAACTGTCCTTTTGGCCGGACTGTTTGGTCTTGTCGTTAAATTGGACTAAAACGCTAAGGTGAACCCTTGCCTATAAAGTACAGTCCATATACAAGGTGACTATTTCATAGGGCCGATAGTCAAACTGACCCTTTTCACACTTACTGAGCAGCGCACCTTTTAAGGTGCGTTTTTCTATTGTGTGCTTCGACAAGATCTGTGCCGTCCCCCGCCGATTGGCCCTTTCCACTAAGCGTACCTCGACGATGCCATTTTCTCTTAGGCGCATGGCTTCAAGTGAAAAATTCTCTGGAATTTCAAAGGGTAGACCCTCTTTCAGAGGCGCGGCCTGCTCAAGGCAAGACCAGGTGCCCTCGATAATCGTGGGCCTGTGACAGTACTGGAGCGCTGCTTCGTGAAGGGCCATTGACGACTGGGCATTCAGCATTGGGAGAATTGCATAGCTAAAACTATGCGTTCCTTGATCGGAATTGGGATTTGGCCATGTGGGTGATTTGATCAGACTCAAGCCAAGTGCTCCGCCTTTTGCGCTGTAGCCAAACTTGTCGTTGCTCATAAGCATTACACCGTAGTTACCGTCGCAAAGCGCACCCCAGTGCTGGGCGCAGACTTCAAACATCGCCTGGCTATAAGCGTGATTGGAATCATTAGGCCTATTGACCTGTCCAAATTGAATATCGTAAGTTGCATGGTTAGCATGGATTTGGGTGTCGAGTTCTGCGCGCAGAAGTACCTGATGCATCTGCCAATTTGCCTCAACAAAGCAATCGATTCTTCTAGCCGATAACTGCTTGCCGTGGTAGAAGGCAAAGTGCTGGTCGATCGTGCTATTGCCAATTGACCGCTGCACTTTGACAATTGTGGCAATTGGCCCCTTAGCTAGGACCTGAATTGCAGGCTGTTCCTCGCCTAGTGGGTCAAATTCCAAAGGAAATTGACGGTAGTCTTCGTCTATATCCCAGGCATCCCATCTTAATGGTCGATCTTCGTAGGCAATTAGTCGATGTCCAAAGCCTCCTTCTATCAATACTGACCGTCTGGATAGTTTGTCGTATAGTTTTTCAATCTGCCCTTCCTTCGAGAAGGTGACTTTATAATGATGGGTCTCAAAGTAAACGGAAGCATCAAGCTCTTTAGTACCCCATGCTTGGCCACTTTCTAATGGGGCATGAACTTCGATAACTTTGAAAGTACATGCTGCCAAAGGCGCAAAATTTAAGAAATCTGGAATATTGGTAACCCAACGACCCTTATAGGCATGTTGTAGCGGTACGTAAAAGGGTCGACTCGGGTCTTTGCACTTGGAAGGCAATGCAGTATGCCCATCGGCAAATTCGAGGGCATAGGCTCTATTTGGGTCGAGTAATGTGTCGAGCTCAAGCCATACTGGACCGTCGAATCGACGATAATGGTTATTGACTGCAACAAAATCCATAGGTTGACCTGCTTTGGTTTCTAAGAGCCTTACGAGCTGGCTTCGCACCACTTCTGCCGCTTCATCAAGTTGGCCATATGCCTCTAAATAGACCTGTTCAATAGAAGTGCCTGGCAGAATATCGTGAAACTCATTTAACAGCAGCACGCGCCATGGGCCATCTAATGCCCTTTTAGTTGCGAGGTCATTGGGATTTAAAACCCCTCTTAGCACCTTTAGAGCAGCCTGCTTCTCGGTGGCTAATAAGGCATCTTCTAAGGCTCTGTGCCTTTTTTTTATGCCTCCGTTGGTCGTATAAGTGCCTCGGTGGTACTCTAAATAAAGTTCGCCAGTCCACACTGGCAACTGGGCTATTGGCGTTTCTTTGTAGGCCTCGATAAAATCCCCGACCGAACTCATCACCACCTTGGGCATGCCCATTACGCCTGCACAAAGCCTCGCGCCAGTCTCTAGCATTTCTTCGTTGGCACCCCCGCCTCCATCTCCATAGCCAAAAGGCATAATCACATGGGGCACTTGATCGCGCTGTTGGTGGCGCATCACGCCCCCCAACACCTCTGTTGGCGTTAGATTGCCTTCATAAATTGTCTTAAATGCGCCACTGCTGAGGGTTTCCATCGAGATAGTGGTAATAAATTGCGTCGGTATTTGGGTACCATCCACCCCTTGCCATAAAAAGCTATCAAAGGGAAGTTTGTTTGTGTCGTTCCAAGAAATCTTAGAGGTAATAAACATCTCAATGCCAAAGCCACTTAAGAGCTGAGGCAACATAGCGCTGTAACCAAAAACATCGGGCAACCACAAGGTCCGAGACGGCTTTCCAAAGGTGCTTTCAAAATATGCCTGACCGTACTCAATCTGGCGCACCAGCGACTCGCCACCGGCTAAGTTGCAATCCGCCTCTAAGTACATGGCACCCTCCGATTCCCAGAGTTCACCTTTACTGGCTTCAACAACTTTTTCAAATACAAGGGGTTGTCCAACTTCGAGCATTTCATAGAGCACAGGTTGACTTGCCATAAAGCGATAATGAGGATATCTTTTTTGAAGGTCTAGTGCTGTTGCATAACTTCTGGCAACCTTTTCTCTTGTTTGTCTCAAGTCCCAAAGCCACGCGACATCAATATGGGTGTGACCGATAGCATGAACCGTATAGGGCAGGCCAGCGCTGCTGTTGTGTTTAGTGAATGTGCCATTTCCCTCACCATAACAAGAAGCCCAAAGATGCTTTGACAGCGCTTGGCATCCACGATTAAAGGCTTCATCTCCCGGAGAAAATCGCACAGCCCTAATAGCGCTTTGAACGAGGTTGTAAAGCGCCGTCTTTGCTCCTACCTCCTGGTTTACCGACCCTGGCATAGCCTGTATACACGCTCTGAGCACCCTTAAGTCGTGGTATGCCTTAAAGGCCACGTGACTGCGTTTGACGAGACTTAGTCTTATGGCAAGGTCACCTGCTTGCATACCCGTATAGAGATGAAATCCTAAATCGATGGCTTTTGCAGAATGCACCCCCTCTAACATCACCATGTTGTGATTGGTGTCTAGTCCGCATACCACCTCACCATTGATATAGGCCAGTAGCTGAGGGTTCACTGCATCCCATTGCCCTTCCCTCCCAGTAGTCACCTCTATAAAATACGCGTAATCCGGATCAAATTCTGGTAAGTCCACGCGCGTCCCAAAAAAATAACGGCGATCTGCAACTGATAAATGCCACGGCAAGCAAGTCCAGTGCCCTTTATGAAGCATTGAAGTGAGCATCGCAGCTGGCTTAAAGCTTGGCTCAGCATTTGGTGTATGTTTGTTATAACATGCGGCCAATGCTTCCTGATAACTGCCAAAATCCCCTTCTATGGTCCATACACGCTCTATGGATTCGAGCGTGTGCTGCATGGCAGCTTTTATGGTTTGCAAGGTGCGGTCAATTCTCAGCATCAGACTAAAACCTTTTTGTATTCATTGCACAGAGGATGTAAAATAGGTGCATCTTCTTCTATTTCGCTAAAGCGACTCACCGGCTCAGCATTGTAATTGTCGGTGTGATCGTCGTTGATTGACGACACTTCGCCACACACTAAATCCCCGCTCCCCGCTTTGGCCCAGAATAGATGGTACATAAACGGTCGCAGTGTAATCGACGCACCTGTTTGAATTTCTAAGGTTTCGCCTGCTCTAATCACATGGTTCACACCATCGAGATCGACGTGCACATTGGAAATATAGTCCACCTCGCCATTGTCGAGGGCATTGTAGAGCTTTATTGCCAACACACCGCCAGCCCGATTGATAATATCTTCGGTTTTGCTCGCATGATAATGCAGGGGCAAGCGCTGACCCTCTTTTAGCAAAATCAACTTCTCTGCATATGGGGTCCCTACACTCGTATCCACCAGAGAGCCATTTCGAAGGGTGAACAACACTGCGCCAAATTGGTCGAATTGACCTTGGCCAAAATCCGTAATATCCCAACCTAGCATCACTTCGCGCAGGGCTTTAGTGGTATTTTGATTTGCGAGCCAGGTTTGAAGATCCCAATGTGCAAAGGGCGGGAGTGCAAACTGATAGGTTTTTAGCAATGACTTTGCCCAAACTAAATGTGCATTAACTTCTGAACGTTTCATGTGAATTAGCCTCCTATGGCAGTTCAAATGAGATCCTTAGACCTTTAGTAACATTATGTAACTAAGATAAGTTTAGCAATTTTTTCTCCCTTTGAATAGGATTGTTTTTAAAAAATGGTTTAAGCAATCATTCTCGTGTTACAATGACAGCAACAGTGCTCGATATTAGAAAGGTGGCCATTGCATGAACAAACAAGTCGGCAATATACTGTACTTTTCCCATGGCGGCGGGCCAATGCCTATACTTAACGACCCTTCCCACGATAAAATGATCGCCTTTATGAAGGCCATACCCAAGCGCATAACCAAGCCTCAGGCGATTGTGCTAATAAGCGCTCACTGGGAGGCAGAGATAATCACCGTTCAAAGTGGCTTAAAGCCCCAATTGTTATACGACTACTACGGCTTTCCAAAAGAAACCTATCAGCTGCAATACCCTTGTGCTGGACACCCTCAACTGGCTAAAAAGATTATCAACCTTTTAAGCGACCGCCAAATACCCGTGCAGTCAGATGTGCATCGCCCCTACGATCACGGCGCCTATATACCGCTCATGTTAATGTACCCGGAAGCCGATATTCCGGTGGTGCAAATCTCGTTGCATCACAATCTTAGTCCCCAGGCGCATCTCGCCTTGGGTGAAGCCTTGAAGCCTCTTTTAGAAGAGCCCATATTGATCATTGGCTCCGGTTTTTCTTTCCATAATATGCGAGAATTTGGCCATTCAGGTCCAGACCTTAAAAACGACGCCTTTCAGGAGGCGCTCATAGCATTATTGAGCGCGCCCGAGCATCCAATAGACAGTGCCGCATACCCAGCAAACTGCAGCACATTCGCGCAGTGGGATCAACTGCCTTTTGCGCGCTACTGTCACCCGAGAGAAGAACATCTGTTGCCCCTACATGTGTGCGTAGGTGCTTCAAACAACTTTGCAACCCTAGTATTTGACGATTTCATCATCGATAAGCGGTCTGTCGCTTTCTTATGGTAATTGACAGCATAAAAAATGCGCCTGAAGGCGCATTTTTTATGCTCTGCTCATTAGAACGTGATTGATTACCAGTGCAATACTTCCAAGGCAAACTGACTCGTTGTCTACCGCGCTTAGCACCACTTCTGTATCTGTTGCAAGATTATGAAAAATATTGGGCGCTAATCTGGCTTTCACTAAAGAGGTGAAAATCTCGTGAGATCTAGGAACCATGCCACCGAGCACAATCAGCGGCGGATTGAGCATGTTCACCACATTGCCAAGGGCAAAGGCCAATGCATCTGCAGCTTCTGTAAGGGCACTTAGCGAAGGCTCATCCCCCAGGGCACCCACAGAGGTATACATCTCAACACATCCATTTTTGCCGCAGTAGCACGGCTTGCCGAACCGATCGATGGAGGTGTGCCCAAACTCACCGGCCACGCCACTTGCACCGGCTACTATAACACCTTCTGAGACAATGCCAATGCCTACCCCTTGATCGATAAACGCATACAGAAAACTGGGATTCACTCGACCCCTGCCAAACCACACCTCCGAAAGGGTGCGGGTTCTACAAACATTGTCGACAAACACCGGCATCTCGAGACGCGCCTCAAACCACGCCCCCACATCAATAATCTCCCAGCCCTTGGCAATAAACCCCTTTTTTTGACCACTGTGCTTAAACCCTTGTCCCGGCGTACCCACGCCAAGGGCAACATTGCGGGGGTCAACACCATGTGCAGCAATGAGGGCTTGCACAATCTCTAACAGCCTTATAAGGGTCACCTCGGGCGTATCGTCGTTCCTCGTGTCTATGGTATGCGCAGCAATGGGTTTGCCAGAAAAATCCGACAAAGTGACAATCGATCGGCCAGCAATCTCTAGGCCAATAATCCACATATAGGCCTTATTCAGCGCAACCATCTGTGGCTTTCGGCCACCCGAGGACGACCCGTGACCCATCTCTACCACCACGCCTTTAACCACAAGGGCATCCACAATGCGCATAATGCTCGGCAGCGCAAGCCCTGTAAACCTCGCTAAATCCGCTCTTGAAATCTCGCCATACTTGACAATTTGACGTATAACGAACTCTTGATTGATAAATTTAAGTAACTCTGGCCGTCCAGATTGATACCTTTTTGTTGGCATTACTTGCTCCTTGTTGTAGACTACCGCTTAAAATCGACGGTAAATTCTGTTCCTAGGCCTTCTACGCTGGCAACATCAATCGACGCATCGTGCCCCGCCACAATTTCTTTGGCAATAGATAGGCCCAAGCCATAGCCACCGGTTTCTTTCGACCGCGAAGATTCCGCTCTATAAAACCGATCAAAGATCTTGTCGAGGACTTCCTTGGGCATTCCTATACCACTGTCTTTTACCTTAAACTGCGCTATTTCACGATTTTTTTTATGCAAAAGAGACAGCGATACCACTACAGTGCCCTGCTCTTTGGTGTACTTCAGCGCATTGTCCACAAGGATGGTAATCAAAGATGCCAACAATTTGGAATCGCCAAAATATTGAATATGAGGCTCAACTTCTGTCACCAAATAAATGTTTTTTTGTGCGGCGATGCGCTCAAAGGTTCCAAGTGTGACTTGTAGGAGTTCAGAAAGATCGAGCATCTCTTTTTTAGAAACCACTTGTGCATTGTCACTGCGTCCCAGCAACATCAGATGTCCTACAAGCGCATTCATCTTTTGGGCCTCATCTTCGATATCGAGAACGATCTGCCTCTGAAAATCAGAACAAGGGCTCAGCAACGCATCTTGTTGAAACGCCTCAGCAGAAAGTAAAATAACGCTAATGGGCGTTTTTAGCTCGTGTGAGGCATTTGCCAGGAACGTTTGTTTAGACAAGTACGCCTCCTTAATCGGCGCAATACTCCTACCCGATAGCAAATAACCCAATCCCATAGCGACTGCAACGCTCACACCCGAGCTTATTAAAAGAATCTTCATCAAGTTTTGCATCGTCTGAAACGCAATACTTACATCTCTGGCAACCGCATAGGTACCCAAAGCTTCTCCGTCAATTACAATTGGCATTTTGGCCAGCAAATAATAGTTTTCTCGCTGTGCATCTACCTCATAAATAGCAGGCTTTCCATCTGTAGAGAGGATCTGAGCCTTCTCGAGAAGCTTTAAAAATGTAGCGCTGTCGTCTGTTTTTTTCTTTGCGAGTCGACCCGTTTCGTCAAAAATCATGTAGTACTGAAATGTTTCGAGAAGTTCAGGGATAATTAAATCTACAACCAAAGGTTTTGGAAGCGTAGAAAGTGCAGTCCCTGTATCCGATTTACTG
>CALFXQ010000246.1 GCA_937958285.1 uncultured Fusibacter sp.
CGCATCTATTGCTACAGAAGTAAAGGTTTGGGATAAGCTACGAGAAGATGGCCTTGATAAGAACAGTGTAACGCGCGATGGGTTTTTAGAGCATGCTTGGGCCTGGAAAGAAACATATGGCAATCGCATTGTGGAGCAAATGAAACGTCTTGGCAATTCGTGTGATTGGTCAAAAGAGCGCTTTACCATGGATGATATGTGTAGCGAAGCGGTTCAAGAAGTTTTTATTAAACTGCACAAAAAAGGTTATATCTATCGCGGGTACAGATTGATTAACTGGTGTCCAGACTGTGGTACATCTCTGTCGGATGCAGAAGTTGAACACGAAGAAAAGCAAGGTGCGTTTTATCACATTAAGTATCCGGTTTTAGATAGTGACGAATTTGTGATCATCGCCACAACACGACCCGAAACACTCCTTGGCGATTCCGCGGTAGCTGTTCATCCTGAGGATGCACGTTATAGCCATCTTGTTGGGAAATCCGTAGTATTGCCACTACTAAATCGTATCATTCCCATTATTGCCGATGACTATGTCGACCGTGAAACGGGAACGGGCGCTTTAAAAGTCACACCTGCTCATGATCCAAATGACTTCGAAATTGGCAATAGACATGGCCTTGAGCAAATTATTATCATGGACGAAAAGGCCATTATTTCAGGGGATGTGGGCGCCTATGCGGGCCTGGATCGCTATGCTTGTAGAAAGCAAATTGTAAAAGATCTCGAGGCGGCCGGCTTATTAATTGAAACAAAGCCACATGTTCACAGTGTTGGGGCGTGCTATAGATGCGACACCGTTGTTGAACCGAGATTGTCGGATCAGTGGTTTGTTCGTATGGATGAAATGGCCAAACCAGCGCTTGAAGCCCTCGGTGATTCACTGCATTTTGTTCCTGAGCGCTTTAGTAAAATTTATGTGAACTGGTTAGAAGGCATCAGAGATTGGTGTATTTCAAGACAGCTGTGGTGGGGTCATCGAATCCCTGCATATCACTGTTCGGGTTGTAAACACATAGAAGTTGCAAAAGAAATGCCAGATTCTTGTCCTGTATGTGGTTCAACACATCTTGTTCAAGATGAAGATGTATTGGACACCTGGTTTTCTTCTGCGCTTTGGCCTTTTTCTACTCTAGGATGGCCGCATAAAACCCCAGAGATGGATTATTTCTTTCCAACAGACGTGCTTGTAACGGGCTACGATATTATTTTCTTCTGGGTTGTGCGCATGGTGTTTTCTTCAATAGAGCAGCTTGGAGAGGTACCGTTTAAGGATGTATTTATACATGGACTCGTTAGGGATAGCAATGGACAGAAAATGAGTAAGTCCCTTGGCAACGGCGTAGATCCTTTGGAAGTAATCGACGATTTTGGTGCAGATGCTCTGCGTTTTATGCTCGTCACTGGCAACTCGCCGGGTAATGACCAGCGCTACCAAACTGAGCGAGTAGAGGCATCTAGAAACTTTGCCAACAAATTATGGAATGCCTCGAGATTTGTGTTGATGGGTGTTTCCGAAAATCACACGACACTACCTGATGCAGCTCGTTTGACCTTAGCAGATAGATGGATCTTATCTCGCGTGAACAAGACCATCGAAAGTGTTGAAAATGCCATGGGACGTTATGATCTTGGCCATGCGGGCGATATTATTTACGACTTTATATGGAATGAATATTGTGACTGGTATATTGAACTTGCCAAGGCACGCCTTTACGGTGAAGACCAAGAGGCGAAGAAGGATGTGGAGCAGGTATTACTGTATGTCTTGCGCCGCATGTTGATTTTGCTGCATCCATTTATGCCATTTATTACAGAAGAAATCTGGGGACACTTCAATACAGAACTATTGATCACTAGTAAATGGTCTTCTAGCGATCAGAACATGATCTGTGCAAAAGACGAAGAGAATATGGGCATTGTAATAGAGGCTATCAGAAGTATTCGAAATGCACGTGCAGAAATGAATATTCCCGCTTCAAAAAAGGCGCGTCTTTATGTTAAAACAGCTGCAGATCCGCTGATCTTCTCAAGTCAAAGTGCGTTTTTTGGCGGCTTGGCATCGGTAAGTGAATTAGTGGTTATAGAAGATAAATCTCAATTGCCTGAGGATGTCATTGCAGCAGTATCTGCACTTACAGAACTTTATATCCCTGCAGATGACTTAATCGATTACAATAAAGAACTGGAACGCCTACTAAAAGAAGAGGGCAAAGTTCAAGGAGAAATTGCCAGATTGGCCTCAAAACTTGGCAATGAAGGCTTCTTGGCCAAGGCGCCTCAGCAGCTTATTGTAGAGGAAAAGAAAAAATTAGCACAGTTCGATGAAATGCTGGCTACTGTTTCCGACCGAATTAGCTCGGTGCGTAAAAAGTTGGAGGTAAAGAGCTAATGGGTGTAATCACCACGGTTCAAGAGGCGATAGACTTTGTGCATAACGCCTATCAATTTGGAAGTAAACTAGGACTAGAAAACATGCAATTGCTACTATCTAAGATGGGTAATCCCCATCTTAGATTAAAATTTATCCATGTAGCGGGCACTAATGGCAAAGGATCTACCTGTGCCATCATGTCACAGGCGTTAATAGAAGCGGGTTATAAGGTGGGCACATATGTGTCGCCATACCTCGAATTCTTTAATGAACGCATACAGGTGAACAGGCTGTCTATTGATGACCATAGCCTTGTAGCACATGCCGAGATTGTTAGAGCTGCTATTCAATCGATGCTCGAAGAAGGTGCACCGCATCCAACGGAATTCGAAATTGTGACAGCCATTGGTTTTAGCTATTTTAGTCGTGAACTTGTAGACCTTGTTGTATTAGAGGTGGGTTTGGGCGGCAGACTAGATGCCACAAATGTGATTCAGCAACCTTTAGCAGCTGTCATAACACCTGTAGATTACGACCATATGCAGTACTTGGGAAACACCTTAAGCGAAATTGCATCTGAAAAAGCGGGTATCATCAAAGGCGGCCTGGTGATATGTGCAAAGCAACAAGAAGAAGCAATTCAGTCTGTTATGCTCAAGGCTAAAGAGACTAATAGCAGGTTGGTTTGGAGTGATCACACACGAGCTACTGGTCTAGAGTTGAATGCTACCCAGACCCAGTTCGTCTATAGAAACCTTGCCTTTGAACTGCATATGCTTGGTGCCTATCAGGTTCAAAATGCTTGCACGGCAATTGATACTTTGCTTGCATTGCGCGATGAAAACCTGTTGCAAATAGGCGATGATGCACTGGTTAAGGGCGTAAAACGAGCATTGTGGGCTGGGCGATTTGAGCAAATCCACGAAAATCCACGGGTGTTTATTGATGGTGCACATAACTTGCATGGTGTTGAAGCTTTTAAGCAAGCAATAGATACTTATCATGCAGACCTAGAGAAAATTGCAGTTTTTGGCATGCTGCGCGATAAAGAGGTAAAAGATGTTCTGGGGTTGATTGCCCATTCTTTTAAAGCCATTTATACCGTAGTACCCGATAATCCAAGGGCGCTGTCGCATGACGAGCTAGATGAAGTCTTGGGACAAGTAAATTATCGGGGCAAAATCGCAAAGCTCGAAAGGATTTCTGATATAAAGTCAGTGATCGCCAATTACCAGGGGTCGGAAGCTATTATTTACTGCTTTGGTAGTTTGTATTACATTGGCGAAGTAAGGCGCTTGCTGTATAGACACGAGTAAGGGCACTGCTTTTAATAGGGAAAAAATATGACATTTTAGAAATTTTTTTTTAAAAAAGACTAGCATTTTTCAGGCTGATGGGTTACAATGTAACTACCTTGCATGAACAAGTTACAGTATCCACAGAAATTTGATGTTATACGCTTCAAATTTTTATTGTGCAGTACGGCTTGAGAATGAAAAAGGCAATGAAAATTTGGAGGTACAGTATAATGACTGGTACAGTAAAATGGTTTAACGCAGAAAAAGGTTTCGGTTTCATCACATCTGAAGAGGGTAACGATGTTTTCATCCACTACTCACAAATTCAAAAAGACGGCTACAAGACATTAGAAGAAGGCGAAAAAGTTTCTTTTAATATCGTTAATGGCCCTAAAGGTCCACAAGCTGAGAACGTAGTAGGTCTCTAAGACCTTTAAACCCTTGCTTTATGCAAGGGTTTTTTTATTTTTTGATGCTGCTGTAAGATAGTGCAAGTATATCAGCGATATTCAATTGACAATGATTGCAGCACTCTCTATAATAAAAAATAATTTAATAGCGCTTATCAAGAGAGACTGAGGGACAGGCCCAATGAAGTCCGGCAACCTAGCAAAGCTAAGGTGCTAATTCCTGAGGAGAGATCCAAAGATAAGTTGTGGCAAGCCGCTCTTTTCATTGGAGTGGCTTTTTTATTGCTGGGAGGCGGCTAGATATGATTTGTTTAATTGAAATAACGTATGCGCAAAACACGGTGCAAAAGCCGCTAATATGGGAAATGTCCAAGAACTATGAAATTATGTTTAACATATATCGCGCACAGGTAGATAGTGATCTCTCGGGTCATTTAATTTTAGAAATTGAGGGAAGCTCAAAGGCAATTCACGCTGCGGTAGAGTTTTTAGAGGCATCGGGCGCTGAGGTTAAGTATATGGAATCGGACTTGATTCTGCACGAAGACAAGTGTACACGTTGCGGAGCGTGTATATCTGTGTGTTACACACGTGCGCTTAAAATAGACGACTGGAACAATATACAGCTCGAGCTCAGTCGATGCATTCGATGTAACCAGTGCTTAGAGGTTTGCCAAGAAGGCGCAATTGAGAGGAGCCGCACGTGAAGATATCAGATATTTTAAAAGAGAAGTCCTTTTCATTTTCCTTCGAGGTTTTTCCGCCCAATGACGATACACAACTTCCGAAGTTATTAGAGACAACGCTAAAACTAAAGGCGCTCAATCCGGATTTTATCTCTGTAACATATGGTGCATTAGGCGGAACGAGAAACAATACTTTTGCCATTGCAAAAAATATGAAAGATATACAAGACACTAATGCGGTAACACATTTGACTTGCGTTAACATGACCGAACAAGAAGCGCAAGAAACACTAAAGGCAATGCGCTACTTTGGTATAGAAAATATTCTGGCGCTAAGAGGTGATAAGGGCGAACACGATGTGCCTGGTGCCTTTACGTACGCCTCAGACCTGATTTCATACATCCACAGTAACCAACCGGGGGTATTTTCAATCGGCGCTGCATGCTACCCTGAGGGCCATGTGGAGGCGCGGAATAAAACTGAAGATATTCTAAACTTAAAAATTAAAGCAGATTTAGGATTGGACTATTTGCTGACGCAGATGTTCTTCGACAATGATCTCTTTTATGACTTTATGGATAGGCTGACCCTTGCGGGTATTAAGGTGCCGGTGATTGCCGGTATTATGCCCGTTATTAATGCCAAGCAAATACTTAAAATTACAAAGTTTTCTGGTGCCACATTGCCAAAGAAGTTCGTTCGCATTATTGAACGCTACGAGCATCATCCTGAGGCGTTAAAAGAGGCTGGAATTGCCTATGCTTCAGAGCAAATTATCGATCTCATTAGCTGGGGTATTAAGGGCATCCACCTTTACACCATGAATAGCTTTTCTACTGCTGACAAGATATGCAGAAATATCGACAGCGTGCGCCATGCGAGATAAGGTGTTGTAGGCAATATGATAAAAGCCAGTTTTAAGAATCTCAATTGCAAAGATTCTTAAAACTGGCTTTTTAAACGTCTTCTTCGCCCTCTAAGTTAAAGAGACCGATAATTTTTTGGTAGAATAGCGGTGCATCGTCACGCCATTGTTCGCAGAAGCGCTTGGCGATGCGATTTGTAGGTGTACTGAGCTTAAGTTTGACGAGCTCTGTTTGACCATCTAAAATCTGAAGTACGACGACATATTCACTCTCGTCTACTTTAGAATAATCTGCTTTAATAACGCGTTGTCTTTTAAGTTCATTTTTCACTTCTACAACAGCGGCGTTAATCTTTGTTGTATAATGATTAAAGAG
>CALFXQ010000247.1 GCA_937958285.1 uncultured Fusibacter sp.
AGGGTGGCACGAGGGTGGCACGAGGGTGGCACGAGGGTGGCACGAGGGTGGCACGCTATTCCGCTATTCCTCTATTCGAGTTTCATAAGTTCGTAACAGCTGCCAGGTCTTTTCTTTACAACTTTTTTTAAGTCTGCCATGAGTTTACCGAGTTTTTCGGTAGTTTGCAGTTGCTTTAGATCACCGTAAGCGCCTGCAACGGATAGGCTCGTTATATCGTAGTGCATCATATTTCCATATCGATCTTCCGCTGCCATATAGCCTCGTTTGATATCTTCTTCGTTAAAGTAATCCAGTACGCTGGTATCGAAAATCCTCAATAGTTTCTCTATAAGAATTTCTATGCCATTCATATATGAAGCTTCTAATACTGCAACAAAATCGTCGCCTCCTATGTGGCCTACAAAACTGCTTATAACATTGAATGCTTTGATTTCTTCTTGCAAAATACGCGAAGTCAATTGAATGATCTTATCACCATTATCGAAGCCATATAAGTCATTGTAGGCTTTAAAGTTATCCAAGTCAAAATAGAGAAGGACAAAGTCACCGGGGTATACCAGAATATCATTAAGAACTCGATTGATGACATTATTTCCTGGAAGCTTTGTGAGCGGATTAAGTTCCCTAGCAAAGTCTCGTTCGTATTCAATGGCATATTTTAAGAGATTTTTTACATTGACCATTCCATAGTACTGGGAACCTTTTTGAACGAGAATCGGATCGTACATCTTGGCTCCTACACGCTGCATTGCAAGCTCGGAAACCTTATGTACTGGGACATAATAGTCAACGATTAATGGATTGGTATCCATAATTAGGGCCACTTCGCGGCTATAGAAAATTGCATGTCCAAAGGCACCAGAAAGGGCTAGATTTAAATCGTTTCGTGTCAACAACCCAGAGATACGGTCATTATCTGTAATGCAAACAGCTTCAACGGGCAAGTGTGTTAAATCTTGAATGATTGTTTTGGTTAGCGTATGTGAGGGGTAATTTGTTTGATGCTCTACAATATTGCCAATGTAGTGGTATTCAGAATGATAAACATTATGAGAAGTGGCTATTTGATTGTATTTTAAGATTTCATTGATATGCTCTTGTGTTAAAGAGAGCATTTGTGGGCAAGGCCTTTGGAAGTAATAACCTTGACCTGCGTAGACGCCCAATCGAATTAGGGTTTTCAACTCTTCTTTGGTTTCGATGCCTTCAGCGATCAGTTTTATATTGGTCTCAAGACTCAGTTGAACAAAGCTCTTTACAATAGCCTGCTTAAAATTATCAATTTCAAGGCATCGGATGATATTCATATCTAATTTTAAGTATTGTGGTCTGGTTTCAATAATGCGATTCATGCCCGAGTACCCTTCACCTGCATCGTCTATGGCAATATTGAAACCTTGCTCGACGTAGTTCTTGAGGGCTTTTTTGAAACCTTCATAGTCGTATATTGCCGACCGCTCGGTTAGTTCCATAACCACATTCTTGGGTGAAATGCCATACTGAGCAAGCACTTCTTTAGTAATGCCTTTTTCGAACTTGGCATCTGCAATTGCATATGGATCTACATTGATGAACAATAGTTGTTCAGGACCCAGGTCACATGCACGCTCTATAGACAACTTTCTCATAAGCATTTCTATTTCCCAAGACAGATTACATAGTTCTGATTGTTCAATTAAAAAGGCTGGAGACTCAAGAGGCGAATTTTGTGGGCCTCTGCTTAGTGCTTCATATCCAATTACAGTGCCATTTTCTAATCGGATAATCGGTTGATAGAAGGTTCTAATGTCCTTTTGTTCAATGACTTTTTTAATAGCTTCACAGCTAGTTTCCATGGTCAACTCTCTTCTTTTGATGTCAATGTTTAAATTTAATTGTCGAGTTTTTTCAAACACTAATTTATCGAGAGTTGATTAATTCTGTGTTGCGGTTTTGTTAATGTTTGGTGCCACCCTCGAGGGTGGCACGAGGGTGGCACGAGGGTGGCACCAACTAGACCTCAAAAAAAGCAAAGCTGCGTGAGAGGTCGATGTTTAGATTCACTTTGTTTCCTTCTAGATCGCTACATGTTGCTTGGTATACTCTAAAGCCCATCGCGTCTTTTTTCTCGAGGGCATCGTAAAAATATGAAACTAGCGCTTCGTGAATCCGCTCTTTTTCTATAACAAGGTGAACTGGGATACATTGAAAGTCAAGTTTTGCTCGCGTAAGATTTATATCATCTGTGTACATTTTGGGAAAGTCGTAGTATGACAGTGTCTCTTTGGCATTAAGTACGATTTTACCATTTAACTCAGTATAGATTGTGGGGTTGTTCAGTTCATTATTTGACGAAATCACATCATTTGCGTCTAAATAAAATGTTATGTCAACTGCGATGCAGCAACCTGCAATTCCCAATACACCATCCGCTTTCAGTTGCATAATCGCACCCCCTTAAAGTGCTACAAATCGTAATAACATATTCTTGCTAATAGTTACATTCTACAAAATGGCAAAAAAAAAGTATTGGGCTATTTGCCCAATACACTTAGGTGGTGCCACCCTCGAGGGTGGCACGACTCTGCTTTACTCGAGATGTTTAAAATTGAGGATTTGACTTTTATCGCCATTAAAGGCCCATTGACCAATGATCTCGGTGGGTTCGTTGGCATCCCGTGAAAAGTTGCCGTTAAAATCCAAGTATCCAGTAAATTTGTAGTAATCCCCAATGACCAAGTCGCTTCTGTTGATGTCCGTATATTGGGCGTTGCCATTGCTGAACTGAACGGGGCTTCCGAATTGATTTTTATAATAAGGATCTGTAATTCCTTCCATAGTGATGAGGAGTTGAGTCCTTGTGATTTCTCCGCCGTAACTCAAAGTGCCACTAAAGCGTACATCCACTACAGAAGTTGTATGCGATAAGCCCTTTGTTGTAGTAGCAACATCGCCTTTAGAAATCTCTATAGGAGGCGCTATTGTGGCTGTCTGTGGTGCAACTGTTGTGATCGTCTTCGCAATGACCTTCTGCGTTGAAGGACTAGTGGTTTGCTGGGGAGGGCGTGCAAGCGTAGTTTGCGCTGTGCTCATTTGGTTTGGAAGCGTAGTTGCATCAGTAATTGCATCAGTAATTGCTTCAGTTGTTGGCTCAGTGGTTAGATCAATTATTGCATCAGTTGGCAGCTCAGTTGCCAGCACAGTTGTTGGCTCAGTTGCCAGAGTGGTGCTCTGACTGAGCTTATCTACCGGAACAGCATTGATTATGGCAGTTGGTGTGGGTGCAGGTGTCTTGATTGTTGGTAACTGAAAGCCCACAAAGACCAAGGCCGTTACTACTACAGAAGCGGTCAGAAAGCTCATGTATGTACGTGGGTTGATCTGCTCGAGGGCTTTCTCGAAAGTCTGGGTAGATTGGAATCGTCTAGCGGGATCGAAAGAAGTGGCGCGCCTAGCAATACGCTGGGCCGACCGCAGCATAAGTGATTCAAAAAAAATGCTAAAAAAACCATGGGATTTAGTCGCAAGCACGCGTTCGAGAAGGCTGTTCATCACCTGGCCGATGGCGTAAACATCGGTGCGTTCGTCGCTGTTTTGAAAGCCATACTGTTCAGGGGCGGCATAACCTGGAGTTCCAAGAAGGACCGTGTCGCGACTTGCCGTTGTCGAGAGCTTTAATTTGCTGGACTCCATATCGAAGAGGTAAAGCTGATTATCGCAAAGGATCAGATTGTCGGGTTTTATGTCTCTGAGAATAATTGGTGGGGATTGACTATGGCAACTCGAAACAAGCCGCACAAGTTGTATCATCAGGCTTAAAAGCGTTTTGATAGAAAGGCCTCGAGTGACATAATCTTGGAGGGTTGTTCCATCTATGTAAGGTTTCACCACATAGGCAAACTGCTCTGTGATATGATAATCTAAAATGGGAACAATCCCGGTAAGTGCTGTGATTTTTAAGGTTTCTAGCATCTGGATACTGATAATCGCTGGATTCATTGCCTTTAAAATCAGTCGTTGCCTGCCGTCTTCGCTTTCGAGGGCATAAACCTCACTCATTGGACTGATGTGAACGCACTTGACCACGTGGTAATCGGACAGCAGCTGCTGACCCCACTGACAAGCAAGCAAATCCACCATGACTGACATAATGCCCCCCTCTAAAATTGCTCAATTTCATATTAGATGAGCCGGATGTATGTGATATAATGCTCTTAAATATGATTATAATCGAAGGAGTCCATGATTTCCATGCCAAAAACATCTACTCAAATTCTCGAAACCCTGCTGATGGCTTCTGATACCATCGAAGATTTCCTCGACAAAAATCAGGAGGATTGCAAGCTGCCGACCTTTCATCACGAACTTCGTAGACAACTTCATGAAGCAAATGTGGCGGCCAACGGTTTCTATCAGCTTGTGGATCTCGACCAGTCCTTCTGTTATCAGTTGCTTTCGGGGAAGAGAAAACCATCTAGAGACACAGTGATGCGCATTAGCCTTGCCTTGAAACTCGATATGGGCACTGCCAACGGACTCTTAAAAGTTGCGGGTCATCAACCATTTTATGCGAGAAACCCGAGAGATGCGGCCGTCATGCACGGCCTTGTAAAGGGCATGACGCTAATGGCGCTCAACGATAAACTCTGGAGCCTAGAGTTGCCAACTCTTTAAAAGGTGCCACCCTCGAGCCACCCTCGAGCCACCCTCGTGCCACCCTCGAGCCACCCTCGTGCCACCCTCGTGCCACCCTCGTGCCATGCCACCAAACCAAAGGGGGGATTTCATTGAAGCCATGCAGTAGTCGCTGTATCAGCTTGCTAACCTTGGGGTTGATTTTATTGATCATGTTGTGTTCTAGCGGATTCACGCTCTATAAAGTGTACACATATGATCAAAAGGGAATACTCAGAGCATCTCAGGTTACATACACTCAAGCTGCTATTGATTCAGAAACCACAAATAAGACTCAACCCACAAATAAGACTCAAACCGCAATTAGACAAGACAATACTTATCACGAGATTCAAGTCAAGGACACCTTTGAACCTGGCCGCGATATTTTGTATGTGGCTCAGCCAAATTTTTTGGCGCTGCAAGGGTATCGATTACATAATAATGGGCAAATCAAGTCGATAGAGCCCTTCTGGAGATTTATTTATCCATATTTTGACATATCTGCATTTGATCAAAGTGATACTTTTGTCTTAAAGTTAAATAGCGTTGTTTCGGTCACGCCTATTCGCATTTTGAGTAGCGAAGATTTCTTCTCTTTGCAGGGCTGGCTTATTACGTACAAGCTCTTTTCCATTGGCATCGTGTTTGCACTGTTCCTTCTGAACGTGGCTTTCGCCCTGATTTTAAAAGACAAGAGTTTTACAATTTACGCTGTATTCTTGGCATGCTCTCAGCTCTACATGTTTACCTCAAGCGGCCTATCGCGGCTGGCAGTCAACCTGTCTGGCTACAGCTTTATGGCCTTCGGATTTGGCACCCTTTGGATGGTATTATACTTCTTAAAACACTATTTATCCATGAACGAGCGTCTGCCTATTATGGCCCGGATTTCTAAGTTCACCATGATCATAGTTGCCCTCGGTGTGCCATTTTCACTTGTGAGTGCAGCGTTTAATTGGGCTATTGGGCTGAGCGTTAACTACATGGCATTGAGCATTTTAGGGGCGTGGGTGTCGTTTTTCACCTTTGCTGTACTTTGGCGTTACCTGCGTAAGGACTTTCACTTAACACCTTATTTTTTAACGGGAAGTGCACTACAGGCAATCACCGTGTTGTTTATGATTTTTTCGTTGTATGAATGGTGGCTTAAATCGCCGATTTTCCAAATTGCCTACATGGCTGCAGCATCAATTAACTGTGTTTTTTTTACATTGGGCATGATCGAGCAACTCAAAGATGTTCGTGAACAAGGTGCTGTTTTCTATAATCTTGCAATTACAGATAGGCTGACAAAGGCCTACAATCGTTTTTACTTCGAAACTCAAATCCACGAATTTATGAGTGGTTACTCGAGCTTCGGGGGCAATGCGGTGTTGGTATTATTAGATATTGACCACTTTAAGCGGATTAACGACACCTATGGCCATCATGTGGGCGACCAAGTTCTGCAAAACTTGGTGCAACTGCTGCAGAGACACTTGAGGCGCTCGGATCGTCTGTTTCGTTGGGGCGGCGAAGAGTTTGTGATCCTTATGGAGGGCATTACACAGGATCAGGCAATTGAGAGCTGTGAGCGCCTGAGAAAGGTGGTTGCAGACCATCAGTTCCCGACCGCTCAGAAGGTCACCGTGAGCGCTGGCGTCGCTGCCTTCATGGGGCATGAGTCCCTTGACGAATGGTTTAAGCAATGCGACGCTGCCCTCTACAGCGCAAAAGCAAGCGGTAGAAACTGTGTACATACAGTGCCATAGCCACTGGTGCCACCCTCGAGCCACCCTCGAGCCACCCTCGAGCCACCCTCGAGCCACCCTCGAGCCACCCTCGTGCCACCCTCGTGCCACCCTCGTGCCTCCGTTGGAATTCTCTTCTATACTTTTTTAGTCGTTTTGAGAAATCATCCATGTCTATTATTATTGAGTCAGAAGCATTTTTAAGCAGAGCTACTTAAAGATACAAGATGATGTCAATAAGGTAGGGGGGGACAAAATGAACGGTTTGAGATATCCAAATATAAGTATAAAAGAGCGAGCATATAATAATATTGCAGGCATTAGTGCAGATTATTATTCTGTACGCGAATTTTTTGTTGCTCTTGGTAATGCGGAGTTCACCTATGCCCGCTGGGATTGGATGATAACCCATAGTTACCTAGACACTGAGGCGCTAGATAAAATCAGACTGTGGCTCGATGATGATAAGATTGTGGCAATGGCTACCTACGATACGCGCCTAGGTACAGCGTATTGCTTAGCACTGCCTGAATTTGCCTACTTAAAAGGCAAAATGCTCAGATACGCAAAAGAAAATTTAAAAAATGACAAGGGAGAATTTTCGGTAGCAATTTCAGATTGCGATACTGACTTCCAGCTTGAAGCGCTTATCCAGGGCTTTGTGGCCACACCTGACCGAGAATCCGATGCAGCCTTTTACTGCACCCCAGACGCGATAAAGCAGTTGCCTGCGACGACATCGATCTTGCCACCTGGCTTTACTCTGGTTTCTATGGCTGAGCACTATGACCCCCAGGAATATCTCCGTGTACTCTGGAAGGGATTCAACCATGAGGTCAATGGAGAGGGTGAACTTGTTTACACAGAAAAAGAAGCTGCTGCAGTAGACGGCGAGATGAGACGACCAAATGTGGATTTAAGCTTAAAGCTAGCTGTATTATCGCCCGATGGTCATTTTGTTTCCTACTGTGGCATGTGGTACGACCCTGCTGTGGGCTATTCGGTTATCGAGCCAGTGGCAACAGATCCAGAGTTTAGAAGACTTGGCCTTGGAAAGGCCGTTGTACTAGAAGGCATCAAACGCACTGCCGCCCTTGGTGCAAAAATGGCCATAGTAGGCTCAAGTCAGCAGTTTTACTACAGTATAGGCATGGTACCTTTTCAAACAGCGACCATTTGGAAGCAGAAATAGTTAGGTGCCACCCTCGTGCCACCCTTGAGCCACCCTCGAGCCACCCTCGAGGGTGGCACCATTTTTCGCACCATTTTC
>CALFXQ010000248.1 GCA_937958285.1 uncultured Fusibacter sp.
CAAAAGCAAGCAAAAGCAAGCAAAAGCAAGCAAAAGCAAGCAAAAGCAAGCAAAATAAAAGCTTAAACTCTACAAGATCTATTTTTGGTTCGCTCTTTCTGTAAGCACGTTGAAAACACTTTGTATAGGGGTGTTGGCCCTTATCAGTAGCACAATCAAATGATAGAGTAAATCAGCTGCTTCATCGGGTAGGTTCTTTTGGTCTTCTACAAAAGCATCGCTCACTTCAGCGGCTTCCTCAATTAATTTGCGAATCATATAGCCCTTTGTGCCATTAAAAAGCTTCTGGGTATAGGATTTATCTTGTGTGGCCAAGGGTGTTTGTATGCGCTGCTTAAGCTTGTCTTCTAAGCGCTGCAAATAGTCAAAGGTTTGAGGGGTGGCGCCAAAGCAGCTCGATGCGCCCGTGTGACAGGTGGGGCCAAGGGGTATGGCCTGATAGAGCAAGGTATCTCGGTCGCAGTCCCATGCTATTTCAGTACATTTTAAGTAGTTGCCTGAGGTTTCTCCCTTCAACCACAGCTGATTTCTAGAACGGCTATAAAAATGAATAAGACCACTCTTTGCTGTGGCTTCTTGAGCCTCGTCATTTGTAAATCCCACCATCAAAACCTGTCCGGTTAGGGCGTGTTGAACAACTGCTGGCATGAGAGACATCGGATAGGTACCCCCTTTTCTTGAAGTGACTGCTTTAACGAGGAAATGGTAAGTGCTTTGTAGTGAAAGAGAGAGGCCGCCAGTGCGCCGGTTACTTTTTCTAGGCGAAGCGCCGCTTCAAAGTGCTCCACGCACCCAGCGCCGCCAGAGGCGATGAGGGGTACATTCACATGTTCACTGAGGCGCTCTAAAAAGGCGATGTCGTAGCCATTGCGGAGTCCATCGGAATCGATACTGTTTACAACGAGCTCCCCACAGCCCAGTTCGACCATTGTGCGTGCCCACGTTAAGGCATCGCGACCAGTGTCCTTCTGACCTCCAGCTGTAAAGATGCGATAAGTCCCCGCATGCTTAGAGTAAGCCACATCTATGGACCCGACAATGTTTTGAGAACCAAAGTGATTGGCCGATTGGGAGATGAGATTTGGATTTTTGATGGCACCACTGTTGAGGCTGACCTTATCTGCGCCGACGCTAAAAAGTCGCTTGACGCTATCTAGGTCGACGATGCCACCGCCAACGGTGAGGGGAATGCTAAGTGCCCCTGCAATTTTTGAGATCAGCTGAGTGGTGATGGCGCGCTGCTCGATGCTGGCAGAGATATCGTAGAGAACGAGTTCATCGGCACCCTCTCGATTGTATTTAAGGGCGAGTGACAGGGGATCGTCTATGATGGCGAGGTCTTTAAATTGAGTACCCTTCACAACGCGACCATCGCGTACATCGAGACAGGGGATTATTCGTTTTTTGAGCATGGCATCACCTTTACTGAGTTGGACAGTGTTTTATAGAGACTGAGTCCGATAACTGCGCAGTGGTAACCTAAGTTACCAATTGGCAACAAGTCGTTTGCGGCAAGGGGCATGCCACCTGCTGCAGTAATTTTTAAATCTGGGCATAGGGCAAAGATACGCATGGCCATGTGGGAAAAGAAGTCGAGGCGCATGCCTTTGTCCATGCCATCACTTTCGATATCTGTGAGAATAAGACCAGCCAGAGGCCACTGTGCAATGGTTTCGAGCAGCATTTCGAGGGCGTAATTTTCTGCCTTTAACCAACCTCGAGTCATAATAAGGCCATCTTTAAAGTCTAGTGACAATAAAATGCGGTTTGGATAAGCGTCAACGAGGGCTTTTAGAGAGGGCAAATCTTCAAAAAACCAAGTGCTCACAATGACATTGCACCCTAAAAATAACAAACGCTCAGCGTCTTGCCAATTGCGAATGCCACCACCCACTTGAATCTGCTTAGGAAAATCCTTGGCCAACTGAAAGATGATGTCTAGATTTCGCAGGGGTTCACCCTTTGCACCGTTGAGGTTGATTAAATGCAAACCGTCAAAATCCATGGCTTTAAGGCGCTGGGCAAAGACCTCGGGCTCACCGAAAATCGTCGTTTCTGCATAGTTGCCTTGCTTGAGGCGCACGACCATGCCATCGAGCAAGTCCATTGCCGCCAAACGCTTTATAGGGGGTGAAACTTTGCCTTTAGGTGCGATGTTCAAGGCATTAAGTAGGCCATTTAGAAGGCGTTCCCCCACAATGCCACTTTTCTCGGGGTGCCCCTGAAGACCAAAGATCTGCTGTTTAAAGTCCCCTATAAA
>CALFXQ010000249.1 GCA_937958285.1 uncultured Fusibacter sp.
ATATTGGTTGTCGAGGTAAAGCCAGTGTTCCTTTTGGGCTTGCTTTGCTCCCCAGCGCATCAGCAAAGCTGGAATAGACATCAAACGACTTGCGGTTTCTTTGTATATTTTGGGGTCTTTGGTGTTGTACGGGGTGCCTACTGGAAGCGTCTCCAATGTAATGAGCGGCACTTGAAATACATTGGCGATCCAATCGCCCATGTACCCACTCGAGGCATCTTCACTGTCTCCTTGTGTGAGTTTGTAGCGCGTTGCCTTGGCTAGTTCTTTTGCCAACGACAAATTAAGCACATTATAGGCGTTTTCGTGCATCCAGTAGCGCCAATAAATAACCTCTCCACGGCTGTGAAGACTAATGCCCGCGGTAAGTGGAATCTTACTTAAATAGGCTGTGAGACTTTGTACTTCGGGCTCAGAAAAAGGGAAAGGCCCAGCGTAAAATGCGCTGCTAGGTTGACTGCTGACAAATTGATTGGTCTTGACATTCCAAATGGATGCCCATTGACCGGTGGTTATCTTAAAAAAGCGATCTTCAAAATTTCTGTTCAAATCAACGCCGTTAGCATTGGCCTTTAAATATATATAGCTACTTTGACCCTTTGAAAGTGGGAGTCCGATGTTTTGAAAACGCTGCTTGACAAGTGAGGTTGTAAGTCCGGAAATGCCGAATTTGGCAATGTTAAACCCATCGGGATTAGTGAGGGGTATAAAGTGAAGCACATTGCCCTTTAAGAGTGCTTCAACGTCTGTATCTGGCAAGGTGTGATTGTCTTGAATATCTTTGCAGTATTGCTCTACAATTTTTAGCAGAACAATGGGATTTACCACTTCTCTGGCGTGCATACCCGCCTCTAGGAGATAGTGCTTTTGCGAGGTGATATAAGGCGAGTTTGTGGTATCTGACAGTACCAGGGCAAACAAGGGGTTGCCATCCACCGAATAGCCGTAGATTTCGCATTTCAACCATTGGGGATATTTGCTTGCCAGTGCGTTGGCGCGCTCATAAACATTGGCCGCAGAGTAATAATAGGGGGATTCGAGAGAGATAATCGTCTCATCAGCTGATGCGGTGGGTTCTGCAAAGCTTGGAAAGGCCGCTGCAAAAGTGCTTAAGAGCATGATGCAGCCCATTAAAAAAGTCAGGATGTAAACTCCTGATTGAGAAGATGAGGGTTCAAATCGGAATACGGCGTCATTTTTAATAAAAAGCCGACCGAAGGGTCCGGTGACCTCGTAATAATCCTCAACCTGTGCGAGTTTTGTCGCTGCAGCAATCATAGTGGCGACCTCGGGTGGTTTGAGCTTTGGCACACTAAGGCCAACGCGTCCGTCTGTGCTTTGACGCTTTAGCAAGGCCAAGTGCACATCGTTAGCATCGTTTGGCATAGTAGAGCGTTTAAACTGATTGCACCGTCTGCACGCGCAGACGAGATTAAAGCCGTCGTAGGTACCACCCCGCGATTTAGGCAGATAGTGATCGAGGGTAACTTGCCCGAGGTGCATTGTCTTTTTACAATAGTAGCACCGCATTTGATCCCGGAGGAAAAAGTACTTTTTATCGAATGTGTGTTTCATGTCTCCTCCTCAGTCTATAATGAAATTATACCCCGACTTAAGACAGTTGACACGCCTATTCACAGCTTGTTACACTGGAGAGAGTAAAATAACTAAGGGAGAACACACATGACTTCATTAAATGCATCAAAAGAACAGTTAACTGGCTCACAAAATCTAGGCGTAGAAGGGTTGTTGGAGCAACTTGAAGCATTTGGGCAATCTCATTTATGCCATCATTATAAAGCTTTAAAGGAGAGCAACCCCGATTTGGCTGCTCGTTTTTTGAAGCAATTGTCGCATTTAGACCTACCCCTTAATCAGAGACTATTTCAGGAGTTGGCAATATCGGGCGAAAAGCAGGAGAAGCGCGCGATTCAACCCTTAGAGCCAGACACATTAGATGCGATAGCTTACGAACAGGCAAGAGCTGTGGGCTTAAAGGCCATCGAAGATGGGCAATTAGCAGTACTTCTACTCGCGGGTGGCCAGGGTTCTAGATTAGGACACGAAGGCCCAAAAGGCACCTTCGATATTGGTTTAGAGTCCTCTAAATCCCTCTTCGAAATTCAAGCGGATGCTTTAAAACAAGTGGCAAAGCAAGCCAATTTTGCCCCCATGTGGTACGTTATGACCAGCGCTACAAATCACTTAGAGACGGTGGCTTTTTTTGAAGCCCACCACTATTTCGATTATCCACAAAGCAGAATTCGCTTTTTTGAGCAGGGCATGATGCCTTCTGTAGACTTTGAAAACCGCATTTTACTCGCAGAACCCGGCCAACTCGCCCTCAATCCAGACGGCAATGGTGGCTGTTTTATCGCCATGAAAAGACATGGCATTATCGATGCACTTAAAAGTGAAGGGGTCAAGTGGCTATTTTTGTATGGTGTCGACAATGCCATCGTGAATGTGGCGGATCCTGCATTTCTAGGCTATGCCATCCAATGTGGCAAGCCTGCGGCGAGTAAGGTAGTTGCCAAAGCGCATCCACACGAAAAAGTAGGTGTGCTATGCTATGATCGCGCTCGCCCAGCGATTGTTGAATACTCTGAGATGACAGAAGAAGATAACCTCGCATTAGACCAAAGTGGGCAGCTCCTTTATAGAAATGGCAATATACTCAACCACTTGCTATCCCTCGAGGTGTTGGCGGCTTACATGGATCAGCCGCTAACCTTTCACTTGGCAACAAAGAAAATCCCATTCTGGAGCAGCACTGAGGGCTATTGCCAACCTGGCCAACCTAATGGCTATAAGTACGAGAGTTTTATTTTTGACTTGTTCCCGCACTTTGAAGATATGGGAGCCTTAATGGTGGCCCGCGATATGGAGTTTGCCCCAGTAAAAAACGCCACAGGTGAAGATTCGCCAGAAACGGCAAGGGCGCTATATTTAAAAAAGCATGCCTAGGCACTTGTTCAGGAGGGTTTTATGGCTCAAGAATTGTTGTTAAGTGCACTGGGAACCTTGCTCGATCACGTCGAGGAGGGTGTGCATATTGTAGATGCAAAAGGTGTAACCTGCGTTTACAACCGTGCAATGGAAGCGATTGAAGGCATGCGCGCGGAAGATGTTTTGGGGAAGCACATTCTAGAAGCCTACAAAGGGTGGCAAGAAGAAAACTCCACATTACTAACTGTGCTAAAGACCCAGATGCCCTTAAATAGGCAAAATCAGCGCTATCTCAATTTGATGGGCAAGCCCATTGCCACTGTAAATACAACGGTCCCATTATTCCATAATAATGTGCTCATTGGGGCTGTAGAGCTCTCTCAGAACTATACAGAGGTGTCGAAACTCTCCGACGAACTACAGAATTTAAGAGTGCAACTGCTAAAGCCAGAAGGGGCCAAAGCACACAAAAAACACTATACCTTCGATATGCTTATCGGACAAAATAAGCAGTATCTCGCAGCGATTAAAGTGGCAAAGCGCGCGGCTGCAACCAGTTCAAGCGTGATGGTCGTCGGTGAAACGGGAACCGGCAAAGAGCTCTTTGCCCAGAGCATTCACTACGAGAGCGATAGGCGCGAAAAGCCCTTTATTGCCATAAACTGTGCGGCCATGCCCGAAACCTTACTTGAGAGTTTGCTCTTTGGTACAACAAAGGGCAGTTTTACTGGGGCAATCGACAGACCTGGTCTCTTTGAACAGGCTCACGGTGGTACCCTCTTCTTAGATGAGATCAATTCCATGAGTTTAGTGCTTCAAGCTAAATTGCTCAGGGTTTTACAAGAGGGATTTGTAAGGCGGGTAGGTGGTCTTTCGGATGTTTCGGTAGATGTGCGCATTATAGCCGCTTCCAACGAACAACCTGAGGTGCTCATCAAAGAAGGGCAGTTTAGAAAAGATCTTTACTACCGCATCAATGTACTCGCACTGCGCATCCCTGCGCTCAAGGAACGACCTGAAGACCTATCGCTGTTAATCGATCATTTCTTGAGGACTTTCAACGAAAAGTTGGGCAAAAACGTATGGTTTTTGTCGGAAGAACTGATGGGTTGGATGAAAAGCTACGAGTGGCGCGGCAATGTAAGAGAGCTTCAGAATTTTATTGAATCTGCGATGAATATGGTCCAAGACGAGCACGTGGTCCACTTTGAACACCTCTCTGCCTCGTGGCAGGAATTGCTGCGCACAAGCGCCAATGGTTTAGAGGAACAAATTGAACGCGAAGACGATACACTAAACATGCCTTTAAATAACTATTTGGAGCACATAGAAAAGCGCATGATACAAAGACAAATGCAAAAGCATCAGGGTAATATAACAAAAACCGCGGAGCAACTAGGGCTCTCGCGGCAAAACTTACAGTACAAGCTTAAGCGATTTAGTATTGATTGATGGTGATGCGCTGGGTTTTTGCATCAAAGAGCACTGAGGCTCCAAGATTTTCTCCGATAAAGCGAAGCGGCACTGCTAAGCGACCATTGATAGATTCAGGTGGCGCCTCGAGCTGAACCACTATGCCGTTGACCCGTGCATCGCGCTTTCCGAGCCACAGTTCGAGGGTTACCGTATTGGTGGTGTATGTGACCTGCCTTTTGCCTGCATCGTAAAGTACATTTGCGCCCAGTTGACCACCTATATAGCGTAAGGGCACCATGGTGCGGGTGCCACTTTTATAAGGGGCCAAATCGAGGTTTTGCTTAATACCACCACTTAGCGCTGTGTTTTGTCCAATGGTAAAAATCACTGTTTTTAAGGGGATGTTGCCAGGAACACTACTTTCCAAATTAAAGGTATAGAGCGGGGTATCGAATGCTGTGCCCCAAATTCTACCACCTTCTAGGCTCTTTTCTACTTCGGAGTCGCTTAAGGCGGGTGTCTGTAAGGTGACTTTTAAGGTGGACTTAGTGGTGGCAAAGTGGCCAATCACATAGAGGTATTTTCCGCTGCTATTTTTGGCAATCGAAAAGTTGTTTCTGTAAGTGAATTGAGGCATAACTTTGTCGGTACTGCCAGTAAACCCGAAGAGATTCGACATCGATCCAGGCTGGCTGGGCATTTCGAGCTTTGTAGAAAGGGGATTGGCTCCAACGAGCTCAACATTTGCAAATTCTCCATCTCCGCTGTATTCGGTAGTGAGGGTATAGCGCACACCGGGTTTTACCTCAAACCGATACACACTTACATATGGCGCATAGCTCTTATAATAGGCATCTGAGAGACGATTGTTGCCGGGGGTAAAGGCTTGACTTGCGCCAGTAATGCTAATGGGTTCACCGAGTTTTAGGGTTGTAACTGCATAGCCATCTGCTGCAAGCGGTGAAAAGTACATAAGCGATAACACAAGACTAAAAATAAGTAAAACGGAACATTTAACTTTCATTGAGACCTCCTAGAATTTCAGTCCACGCTTCTTATCGACAGTATACCCAAATGAGAAAAGAGTTAACCACGAAAGGACCTGCTATGCCAACTTCGAGAAAAACCCATATGGCCATTGGGCGGCATATGATGATGATAGACAAGCAACTAAAAAAGCATCTGAGAGATACCTTAAAAGCCTACGATCTCGGAAGTACTGAAACCATGGTGCTCCTTCATTTACTGGGAAGTGATGGCGAAACCCAAGATCAAATGATCGATTTGATGGGTTTCGACAAAGGCGTGATGACAAGAACCATGCAGGGCTTAGAGAAAAGTGGCTATGTGATTCGTCAAAAGCACCCTAAAGATTTAAGGGCCTATTGCTTTTTTGTCACCGAAAAGACAAAAGCCATGCAAGGTATTTTGTTTCAAGCGATGGAGGCATGGCGCTTAAAAGTGACACAACAATTGACAGAAGAAGATTTAAACCGTTTGGAGCAATTGCTAAATGCTATGACAATGACCTTTAATCGTGTAGAATAGCAGTAAGGACTAGTTGCTAAAGCAAATAAACGACGGGGGTGTTACATGATTCAAAATCAATGGTATGCAGTGTTGCCTTCAAGGGTGGTGAAACCTGGAAAACTCGTTGCGGCAAAGCGCTTCGGGATGGACATGGTGTTTTTTCGAACCTCAAGTGGTCAAATTAGCGCACTGGTCGATCAGTGTAGCCACAGAGGTGCCAAACTCAGTATTGGCAAACACCACGGTGACTGTATTAGCTGTCCCTTTCACGCAATTGCCTTCGATGCCTCGGGAGGCTGTGTGAGAATTCCTGCCAATGGTCTCTCACATCAAGGGGATTTACAGCGCTATAATGTTAAAGCTTATCCCACTAGGGAGGCGCATCACATTATTTATGTCTGGTATGGCGATGGTGAACCCACAGAAACGCTGCCGTTTTTTTCAGATTATATAGACGATCATACGGTGTTTTCCGAAATTGAAGACCATTGGAATGCCCATTATTCTCGCGCTATAGAAAACCAATTAGATGTGGTGCATGTGCCGATTGTCCATCACAATACCATTGGCAGAGGCAATAAAACCCTCATTAATGGACCAAAAGTGCTCTTTGAAAATGAGACCCTTATCACCAGTGCCAATAATGAAGAAGACAAGGGTCAGAAGCCCATTAAAGCATCAGAATGTACCATTAAGCCCACTTTTTTAGCCTTTAGGTATCCAAATGTTTGGATGAATCACATCTCACAAAAGATTCGGGTACTCATATATTTTGCCCCAGTTGACGATGAAAACACCATTTTGTATCTTCGCTTTTACAGTACGGTGTTTAAGTCCAACATGGCCAATAGCGCTTTGGCATGGATAGGTAAATTTGCCAATCGCATCATCGAGCGTCAAGACAAAAGAGTCGTCATCACGCAGCGCCCAAAGGCATCCGAGCTCAGGGGAGGCGAAAAGCTTATTCCAGGCGATGGCCCAATTGTCAAGTACCGAACCTTAAGAGCCGAAAAGCAGTGCGGTGAAGCCGCATCAAATGTGGAACAAGGAGGTTAGAACACGCATGTCTTATAAAAACCATAGAGGCCTATTTGCCGGGCTCTTAGTGGCAGCAATGCTCCTATCTAGTATTTTTATTCTAGATGTGTCTTTTGCCA
>CALFXQ010000250.1 GCA_937958285.1 uncultured Fusibacter sp.
TTATACTTCTAGCAGCTGTGGCCTTTGCAGGTACATCGCCCAATGCGGGATACGAAGCTTTTAAGACCCTTATCAAGAGTCAGACTGAAGCACAAGTGAAACACGAACAGGGGCAATTCCAATTAGAAGTAATCGATAACGGCAAGTCATTAGTTAAAGCATCTGGCACAGTTTTGGGAGATCAAGAAAATCACAAGATTCAAGGCAATTTGAATGTGATGGCTGGACCTCTAAGTAAATCACTCGAATTCTATGGAGAAAAAGATACATTCCACCTCCTCGATCTAGAGAAGAAGCAGGCCTATGTGGGAACAGAAGATCCTATGAATCCAGAGGGCATGGCCTCAGAGTGGCAAGATGAAAATGCATGGCACGAAAGAGACAATCACAGAGAAATGGGTCAGTGGGATGCAGCGGCTGAAGCGTTTTTCGATCAAATGATGGGCGACATGACAAAACAGTTTACACTTATTGATGATAAAGATGGATCAAAAGATATTGCCTTCAGCATTCAGGCAAGCGAAATGCCTACATGGTTGACTTTGATGATCGCTGCCAAACACGACGACTCCACTGATGAGATCGATCTTGAAGACAAGCGCGCTATGGGACATGGTATGAACAAAGAGATGATGGCTAAATATCCTCTATTTGCTGAGTTAATGGGCCTAGAGGCGTATATGCCAGAACTTGAAGACCAAAAGCAAGTTGAGCAGCTGCGCGTTAAGTTCGACCTAAATGCAGAAAATACACTTGTCGGTATGGACTTCTCAGTAGGTGTTAGTGGTCTTGATAAAGACGGTCTAAGCCATCAGTTAGAAATTAATGGCGAAATAAGTTTTATCGCAGCTGAGTCGCAACTTAGTGTTAAGCCTCTCGATTTAACTGGCTATGAGGTATTTGAATTACCTAAGCACAGCGATAATCAGTAAGCACAGTGAGGAGACGATTATGACACTCATGCATGTTGAAGGACTAACCAAAAAATATAGCAATACAACAGGCATTTTCAACTTTAGCCTAAACCTAACAGCAGGAGATCGTCTCCTGCTGTTGGGGCCTAATGGCGCTGGTAAAACAACGGCCATGAGTGGCATTTTAGGACTCATACACGCAGATGCCGGTTCTGTAGATTTCCCAAACTCAAAATTGGGTCATCCCTTGAATCGCGTGGGCGCGATGATATCGAAACCCGTTTTCTACGATCGCTTAAGTGGTCTCGACAACTTAAAAGTGCTCGCTCGTTTTTATAGTCGTGTAGTGGATCTAGACGTGTTACTCGATGAAGTGGGTTTAAAAGATGCAAAGAAACTTGAAGTTGGTAAGTACTCCACAGGCATGCGTCAACGTTTGGATTTAGCCAGAGCGTTAATGCATGAGCCGGAGGTTCTACTGTTAGACGAACCCTTTAGCGGTTTAGACATTGAAGGCAAGTGGCAGATGCGTCAACTCTTAGAACGCTTGCAGGGCTCTAGAGATTTGGCCATTATGTTATCTAGTCATCAACTAGGCGATCTTGAAGCCTTTGCCAATCGCGTGATGCTCGTAAAATCAGGTCGCGTGGTGATAGAAGCGGCAATGGATGAAGTTGTGGCTACGGGTCAGAATCTTGAAACCTTCTATTTAACCCATATTAGCGGAGGTGCCGCATGAGTTGGTCAAACCAAGTGTCGGCAGTGATTCGTCTTGAAGTATTCAAATGGACGAAGCAAAAGAGCAGTAAAATAATCTTAGGTGTCTTTGCAGTAAGTTTGGCGCTCTTGATTGCCGTATTTTGGCTGGGGGCAACAAGACTTAACCTAATGGCACTTAGTACAAGACAACTAATGGCAGCTTCACTCTCGTGGACCATGTCAATGCTCTTACCCTTCGCAGCGGTCTATCTAACTGCTTCGAGTTTTCAAAAGGAGTTCACACAAGGTACTATTAAGAACCTGCTCTTATTGCCGATAACGCGCAGTGCGCTCTATTGGGGAAAGGTGTCTGGAGTCGCTGTTGCGATGGGAGCTATGCTTTTGGTACAGTTTGTGATATCGGGGGTTTTCAGCCTTGTGGTAGCAGTAATGAGTCAGGGCTTTACTCAAATTGCATTTGCCAACTTTACAGGTGGGGCTTTAGATGCAATATTGCGTTTTGGCGGTGCTGCAGCAATACTGGGTTTAATTATCCTCGTAAGCTCAGGCGTGGCTCTTACCTTGAAAAATATGGGATTGGTGCTATTGTTGAGCTATCTTGGGTATATGGGAATGGGCCTACTTGGATTTTGGATACCGAGATTTTCATTGATTTCCATAGTCAGTGTCATTGGAGACTACTCAAATATACTTCGTCAGATCTCCATTAGTCAGTTGTTTGTCTTGATTGCTTATTATACAATAGGGGCATGCGTAGGTTATTTCTTATTTGAGAAAAAGGAAGCGATGGTATGTCCATTCGAGTAAAGCTGCTCGTCATATTTTTAGTATTAGTGCTTTTTAGCACTGGGTTTTTATTGACTGCCGGTATTACCTTGGTTGCCAAGGGTATCTCAGAGGCGTACGGGGCAGTAGCGAACGCAGAGATTGATCGGACCATACAGGGTGCGGTGGATATTTTAGCGGAGTTAAAATATGCAGAGCGTCATGCACCTGAGCGACTTGACGATAAATCCTACATGGAAAATCTAAGTGCACAAATAAATTTCTATAAGGGTGGTCTTGCTGTAAAAAGTGAGAATCAACTCATTTTTTCTAGGGATATCCCCATAGCTGCCGAATTTATCGATCAACTAGAGCCATTGCAATTGAAGAGGGGGCTAGAAGAAAAAGCCATGCATCAAAAGGATGAAATTCGACATATTTCTTTTAATGATAAGGCATATTATTATATCGATTACTCCTTTGTACAACCCGAAGGACCAATTACCTATTATTTCGTTGTTGATGTTTCAGATATAAAACATGTATCTTTTGGTGCCCAGAGATCGGCGCTGAAGATTCTTGGTTTCTTACTGGTTGTGATAATGGGACCACTCTTTTATGTGCTGTCTAAAGACATTATCGGTCCGGCAAAAGTGCTTGAAGAAGGTGTCAGTGCCATTAGTGCGGGTAACTTAAACGTCGCAATCACCAGTAAATCAAAAAATGAATTGGGCCGTGTTATTCAATATTTTGATGCGATGCGGCTAAAGCTAAAAGGTTCCATCGATGCTCAAACGAGAATGGAAGAAAACAGAAAAGAGTTGTTGTCCAGTATTAGTCACGATCTAAAGACGCCAATTACAGCGATTAAGGGTTATGTTGAGGGCATTAGAGATGGTGTTGCCAACACGCCAGAGAAGCTAGATAGATACCTTCAGGTGATTTATGACAAAAGTCTGTATCTTGATGCATTAATAGATGATTTGTTTTTGTTCTCAAAATTAGACCTTCAAAAGCTGCCATTTAACAAGCAAACTATTTTATTTTCAGTGTTTTTTGATCGACTTCAGTCTCAGTTAAAAATGAGCTTAACAGATGAAAACCAACAATTATCGATAGTCTTAGGAGAGGGATTAGATTCTAGCGCTCATATTGCAGTACAAATTGATCCAAGACATATGGATCGAGTTTTTATGAATCTACTCGAAAATTGCATTAAGTACGCAGACCCTCATAAAGAAGGCTTAAAAGTTCAGTTAGTGGCAAATCGCTTAAACGACAATGTTCAAATTGACATTGCCGATAATGGGTTGGGAATCTCGAAAACGCATTTAGCGCATATCTTTGAACGCTTCTATCGCGTAGATGAGGCGAGAACAAGTCAAAATGGCACAGGTCTAGGGCTTGCAATATCTAAACAAATTGTGGAGCAACACGGTGGTTCTCTAAGCGCAAGTAGTGTAGAAGGAGAGGGTACCACCTTGTCGATTTTGCTTCCAGTTTTTTCAGTCGAATCAGGAGATGCACATGATGATGACGCAAACAGTTAAACATATCTTGGTGGTCGAAGATGATATTGCAATAGCAGAGCTTCAAAGGGATTATTTGGAGATTGAAGGCTTTCAAGTGACGATGGTCCACTCAGGCTTAGAGGCACTAAAATGTATCGAGACATCGCTAGATGCACACTATCATTTAGTAGTACTCGATGTAATGTTGCCCGGTGTCAATGGATTTGAGCTTCTCAAGCGCATTCGCGAGCTATATCATCTGCCAGTTCTGATGGTCTCAGCACGCAGTGAAGATATCGATAAGATTAGAGCGCTGGGTTTGGGTGCCAATGACTATATTACAAAGCCTTTTAGTCCTGGTGAACTGGTGGCACGCATTAAGTCACAATTATCGATGTACGATCGCTTAACACAAACCGTGCTCCCAAAGCACGAGATGCACTTTGTGGGACTTTCTATTTTGAATAGCGCGAGAAGGGTGATTGTAGAGGGAAGAGAAATCTTGCTCACCGCCACAGAATATGATTTACTGTACTTTTTAGCTTCAAATCCTGATCAGGTCTTTTCTAAAGAGGTGCTATTAGATCGGGTCTGGGGCTCGGATTACTTTGGAGATGGTGCAACAGTCACTGTACACATAGGTAAACTACGCGAAAAAATAGCTGTGGCATCTAAAGGTCAAACAAATCAGTTTATTGAGACAGTATGGGGTGCAGGATATCGATTTAATGGGATTTTAAAAACCTTGTAAGGCATTGATGCATCCCAATAGCTTCAATACAAATTATGTATACAACCGATGGGATGGACATAAATCTTGGCAATAGCACGAATCCATGATACATTATTGGCGTGCTATTTTTTTTTGCCTTTTTAACTTAAGGAGTTATGTAAATATGCTTTTAGCTTTGGTTTCTGTGCTGCCACCTATTCTTGAACAGATTGTCTACTTTGTAATTTCCCACTGGATTGTTGGGAAAACTTATAATTGGAAGGAGAAATGGCATCAACTTGGAGTGCCTGTGCTTTGGGGTATCTTGCTTTGGTATGTCTGGCAATTGCCAACAGTGCATCCTAGTATAGAGATGTTAACATCTACTTTTTTGCCATTAGTAGCCATTTTATGTTATGCGATTTGGCAACACAGAGAATCTGGCCTTATTTTTTTTCAGGCTCTTACTTTGTTTTTTGTGGTCATTATCAGCCAGCTGATTTTCGCGGTTCACGCCTTATGGGCAGATATCTTTTTTATTATTCATGGTCCAAGATCCTTTGCACAAATTGGCCTTTTAATTGGAAACGCACTTAATACATTAGCATTTGCTTGGTTGATTAGAAGGTACTTGTGTCGCTTTTTTACATGCTTAGAAGTGCAATAAATCGAATAGGGAGACGAGAGTTTTGGCTAATCGGTTTATCTGGTATTTTGATTATTGCAACTTTGTCTATGCTCACCTTGCTTGTAACTTCTGAAGACTTAAAGTATCGTGAAGCAACGATTTTACTTATTGGCGCGGTGATTGTCGTGATCTTTGTGCTGCAGAGTGTATTGGTGTATCGCTATCAGCAAAGGGCTAAGGAAGCTAGTCTTTTGAGTGCCCAAGGTTCAATGCTAGAATCATACCAAGATATCATGAACGATTTAAAGGGCTTTTGGCACTCCTATGCGAATATTATGCAAGTGATTGATATGATGGTTTCATCAGATCAGGTGACAGTTAGGGATGTAAGAGAGGCTCTAGAAGAATTCTCTAATTGGAATCGCACCCATGCAATTGGCGATAAGCTGATTTTGGCTGAGGTACCACATCTGGTGCTGGCGTGCGTGCTATCAACAAAACTTAGTGAAGCCAAGTCTTTAGGTGTCCACTTTAATATTCAAATTGCAGGTCAGGGGCCCATAAACTGCAATATGAGAGATTTGACCGAAATTCTAGGCATTTTGCTCGACAACGCCACACAGGTTGCCTATCATTCTGATCAGACAGTAAGTATAAGAGGAGAAATTCAGCCTCATTGTTTTTTGCTGACAGTGACGAATCACTTTTCGATGATGACAGCATCCGATGGCACAGCAAAAGTTCACAAGCAAGGTACATCTCATGGGATAGGGTTAAAGAGAGTTAAAGACATTGCTAAGGCTCACGGAGGAATGAAGTTCAAGGCAAGTCAGATTGATCAAACATACATTGCACAATTAGAGATTGGTTAAGTCTGAATGTAAAACATAGTCATGCAAAAAAGAAGCTGGTCACATCTATACGTGTGATCAGCTTCTTACATTTATTATTATTCGCCTGCAAGGATAGTCACTGCTTCGTCGTTGCTATACAACAGATTAAAGAGAGATGCTGGCACATATACGGAACCATTGCCTTGTTGATTGCCAACAATTCTAGGCGCAGCACCAAGGGGGATACTTTGGGTAAGTCCAATGGCTTTGCTACTCGCCTTATAGTAACTGTCTGAGCCAAGTGTTAAAATGGTTTTCACTTCACCATTATCCATAGCGATGGTGCGGTTTTTTGAGTCCCAATGTAGTTTGAATCCCAATGATTTAGAAACAAGTCTAAGTGGTACTAGAATTTGACCATTTTCTTCGATTAAACCCATTGATCCGTTGGCCTGATTTTTCAAGTCGATAGTTTTATCGTTGATGACGAGTTTATTTTCTGGAGCTTGTCCGATGTAAACAACCTTTTGTGCGCCTGTTTGCCCTGGGTAACTAAGGGCGACGATTTCATACCAAACAAAGATTTTAGATCCCACAGAAATGTCACTAAACTTTACGATTTGCTTTGTTTTAAATGGTGTCACAGGAATATCTTTTGTTATTGTCACAATGAGGTCGCCCGCTGTATTTAATACGCGGATTTCATTCTTACTCTGTGAAACCACTTCTTTTACAATAAAAAGTGCAGGTCGCGCCTTGCCTTCTTGTAGATTAATTGCAATGGCAGTTGCGTATGATTGTGGAGGTAGGCTCTTTGTCATTGCTGGACTGTAATAAACAAAGACCTTTGCACCGACTTTTAATGTGGATAATTGACCAGGAAGTCCTGATTTAGCATCTACTACAAGGGTTTTTTCGTCTGTGTTTAATGCAACTTCCATACCGTCGATGGAGACCAAGAGGCGACCTTCACTGTAGATGGCCTTGACTATTGCTTCTGCTTGTAGGTACTGCGGCACTGGTGAAGTCACGCTCTTAACCGAGAATGATGGTGTTGGATTGGCTGTTACTGCTGCACTAGGTGATGCGAAAGCACTAGTACTTAAGCTTAAGATGAGCGTTGGCACAAGAAGTGTTGCCAATATTTTTTTAAAATTGATTTTTTTCATATTTCCTCCGTTTATCGTACATTGTCGTTTTGTGTTGATAGCATTGAGACGAATCAACTGAATATAAAGTTCCCACAACTTAAAAAGAAAAACTATTGCAAATATTCTGCATATCTCTTGCTGTATTTGCACTACAGGTAATATGATTGAGTTTATTGAGTTTATTGAGTTTATTGAGTTTATTGAGTTTATTTTTCTTTGTCTTAGAAACATATTCCATTATAATAAGAGGGTATGTGTGTTCACTGCGTTCTACTTTGTAGAAGTTGACATAAAGATTAACATCTTTAGACTTGAGGAGGCTTAAATGCAGCAATGGAAAAAGCGTTGGATTGCGATGTACCTCGTATTTATGATAGGACTCGCCATTTTACCATGGCAACAAATGGTGGGATATGCAGATGATGCACCAAAGAATCTCGGCAATCTCTTTTCTTTTGACAAACTAACCGTCAATGGCATTCCGCTACAAGAGGGTGGAATTGTCAACTACAATCAAGACCAAATCGTTCAAGTGAGTTATACTTGGGAGCTACCGCTTTCAAAATCAGCGGTTGCGGGCGACTATTCAGAAATTGTCGTGCCATCGGTCTTTAAAGTGCCTAGCAATTTTCCGCCACAAGACATTGTGATCACCCATAATGGTGAAAATCTCGTCGTAGGTGTGTATAGCTTAAATGCAACAACTAATATTTTGAGATTTGTCTTTAATGATCAAATTGAGGGTCTTGAAGTTGAAAATGGCACTGTAGGGTTCGGTGCAACCTTTAAAATTGAACAGTTTAACGAAAATGTGACCCAAAGAATTCCATTTAACGACAAATTATTAAAGACCTTTGAGTTGTCTATGCGACCTCAAGCATCGCCAACTAAACTCACGAAATTTGGGACACTAGATGCGAATAACGATCCAAAGTGGATTGATTGGTCATTCGACATTTTTAATCCAGAAGATCAAAGTATTACAGGTGTTGAACTTGTGGATCCTATTCCTGAAGGGCTATCGCTGAGTGCCGACAATGTGTCGATTCGTGCGCTGAGCCTTGGTTACAATGGCACCAAGACCCTAGGGCAAGATGTCAAAAATACATCGGCAATAAGTATCATCGGCAATCTGCTAAAGGTGCAGCTTCAAGATTTAAAGCCCTTTTCTGGTTATCGTATCACACTTAGAACACCTATTGTCGATGCATTAAAAATGAGATTCGACAATACCGCCACATATAATTACCTTGTAAATCAAGTACCTGTAACAACAAGTGCGACCCATACTATTACTGGATTTACAAGAAGTGCCCTTATTGAAAAAACGGGCACCGCCGTAATTAGCGCGCCGAATAGAATTTTATGGACTATTGATATTAACAAACCGCTCACGCAAATTGAGGATGTTCGGATTGAGGATCAATTGCCAATTGGAACCTCTGTAATCCCGGGCACACTAAAGGTTTACCCATTAAATCGTATCAACAATCAGTGGCAATCTGGTTCAGCGATATCTGGAATGCCTGAAACTTTTCCCATACAACTTGGCGATATTTCAAACGAACAAGCCTATCGCATTACTTATGAAACAGAAGTCAACTATAGTCAGGTCAACAGTGGTAATTTTCAAAAGACAAATGTGTTTGAAAATACAGCACGTCTTTATTCCAAAGGTGTGAAAATTCGTGAAGTAATCGCGTCTGTCACATTAACACGTACCGATTTGCTCGTTAAAACGGGAAGCTATGTAAATTATGTGGGCAAGCTAAACTGGGAAATCAAAGTGAACCAGGCTAACCATGTGATTGGAAATGCAGTAGTTTCTGATCAAATTTCCAGCGCTGTAGTTTTGGATGAGAGTTCCATTAAAATACTGCAAGGGCTGACGGGGTCGATAGAGATACCTAGTGAAGGCCGCTATACTTACG
>CALFXQ010000251.1 GCA_937958285.1 uncultured Fusibacter sp.
TCTTCGCTTCACGACTTGCCGTTGTAAAGCGAATTTCCACATATTCTCCCTCGTATAAATTTTCAGAGAGCGCTTTAAGGGATTCGGAGTCTAGTGCCAATTTAATATGATTTAAATTTGTCTGTGGATTTTGCACGACTTCAGTTTTACTGACCGTTCCTACAACTGCTCGTTCTTGATCGCCCTCTATGAGTATGGAAATCTTCAGTTGATTCAATGCATTTGCATCATCAATACGGCGAAGCTGAGAAGCTGTTACGGGTGATTCTACTGCAAAGGCATTCTCGCTAATAATCTTTAAAACATCTTGTGGACCCGCTAGTTCTCCAACTTTAAAGTTGATACCTGTTACAATGCCGTCAGCAGGACTTCTAAATATACGGTCCGAGAGGGAAGTCTCTAAGTTATTCATTTGCGTATTGTAATTTGCCTTGGCATCGCCCAATTGACGGTTTAAGGTTGTCAGAGTAGTTTTTAAAGTGTCTTGTGTAGACTCCAATTGTGAGATTTGAGAGGAGAGCTGAGCAACTGTTGTCACAACTGCAGCAGAAGGTTGCTCCTCCAAACTTTTCTTCTGCTCATTCAGGTCTTGTAATTGGTCCGCTAACTTTGACAATTGACGCTGTGTGGCTTTAACTTGATCTTCTAAGGTTGCAATGGCGCTTTTTAAACTGCGTTCCGTTTGCGCCTTGTTGTTTTTAATTGTCGCTTGGTCGAGTTCGTATAACACTTGACCCTTTGTCACGCGCTGTCCCTCTTGAACATAGAGCGCCGTTACTTTGCCACCCAATGCAGTGGCCACTTCATAAGTTGCCTCGGGGACTATTTTACCAATTGCAACAAATGTGTCGTCGATGGTCAGCGGTTGTACACTGGTTACAGATACAGGCGTTGCAGGCTTAATATCTTTGTTCGCATCTACCGCGTCTGCTTGTGAGCAGCCTACCGCCCATGTTGATGTGAGGACGAGTACGAGAATAGCGAGGTTAGAGAATTTCGATGTCATAGGACTTCACTCCTTTAGCGCCCCCACGGGCTTTAAATTTTTCGATGAGGTTATAGACAATTGGGATAAAGATAAGTGTTAAGATGGTTGTCACAAGAAGACCAAATACTAGGGAGTAGCTGAACTGCGCATAGTATACTTCTCTAAAAGCCAAGGGTAAAACGCCGCCGATGGTGGTGAGCGTAGTTGAGAATACGGGGCTAAAACGCGTTGCACCCGCCTCTACCAAAGCTTCTTTAAGGCTTAAACCATCTCTTCTAAGCGTATTCATATAATCGATGAGCACAATGGCATCATTAACTGCAATACCCACCAGTGAGACTAAACCCATAAAGGCGTAAAATCCGAACTCATTGCCTGTGGCAATCAAGCCCCAGAATACACCTACCAATGCCATTGGCACTGTAGAGAGAATCACAAAAGGTTGTGCGATGGATTTAAATTGTATGGTCAAGATGATAAACACGAGCAATATGGCAAGGACCATAGATTGAAACAAGGTTAAGAAGCTTTCTTGAATATTGCTGGCATCACCAGCTACTTTTAAGTTTACACCTCTTGGCAATTCTAGATCTTCGGTGATACGGGCAACTTCTTTGGCCACCTCACCTGAATTGAAACCTTCTAAGAGGTCGGCATCTAAGGTTATTACCCTTTGTCCCTCTTGATGTTGTATGCTAGATAAGCCTTGAGTTGTTGTAAAGTCAACGAGCTCTGTAAGTGGAACTCGCACACCTTGTGGAGTGGTTAAATACAGCGCCTCAATTGCGTCGAGGGGTTCTAAGTTATTATCTTGATAAAGGAGTCGTACATCCATTAAATCTTGTCCTGTTTTCACAGCAGTGGCTACTTGACCCCCTAAAGCAGTTCGCACTTGAGAGGCAACTTGAGCGACAGATAACCCAAGTGATGCTGCACGATTTGCCTTAACGGTCATTTCCAAATCTGGTGCGCCATCTTTTACAGAGAGCTGAGCATTGATTACCCCAGGAATTGATGACAATCTTTGGCGATATGCCTCAGCATAAGCGCGACCAGCGATGTAATCCTCTGCTATAAACTCGTAAGCCAGAGGTTTGCCAACTGGTGGACCACCACCGGAAGTTCCGAATACTGTGATCTGGGCCCCAGGAATATTTTTGAGCTGCGCATCGATGCGACTTAGCACATCGAATCCAGAGACGTCGCGTACTGCCTTTTCAAACAGAGTGGCACTGATCGATGCAAAATCTTGCTCATTGCCGCCAATGGCCACGTTAAAGACTTCGATTGCCGCATCTTGAGCGAGGATGGCTTCTACTTGTGAGACCACCTCTTGTGTTGCCTTTAAGGTTGTCCCGCCAGGGGTATCGACATCGATATTTAATGCAGTGGGTTCATTTTGAGGGAAGAAATTGATTTTTAAAACACCTGCGGGAATGAGGGCAACTGTTCCAACCAGTACGCTGAGGGCTAGAGTCAACGCCATCACTTGACGCCATGTTTTGTCTGTAAGCCATGCCATTAATTTCTTATAACCTACTACAACGCCGCTGTTGTCGAGGCTGCGTTCGCCTAACACAAAGAGCTTAAGCGCCATTAAGATGGTAAAGAACATAACTGCTACTACTGGTATCCAAATGCTTGAAAGGGGATCGAAGAAAGCGTAAAAACTGAGCACGGCTACAAACACGAGTCCAACTAAGCGTTTGCCCAATGGTTTTCTGGCGGTTGGAATTTTGCCCTCTCGCTTTCTGTGGTATCTAGTGATCACGAGTGCATAGAGTGAAGGTGTAACGACAATCGATACGACTAGTGAGGCAAGCAATGTGATGATAATGGTCCTAGGAATGGTGTTGATAAATGCACCCACCGTTCCGGGAAGTATCGCTAGTGGAAAGAACGCTGCAACTGTTGTTAGAGTAGATGCCAATACGGGAAGCGCCACTTGGTTTGCGCCAACGAGTGCAGCTTTTGCTGGTGAAACGCCAAGTCTATAAAGCCTGTCCATGTTTTCCATAACGATGATGGAATTGTCCACCAAAAGGCCCAGAGAGACAATTAAGCCCAATATGGCGAATGTATTTAGGGATATGCCCAAGTAGTTTAAGAATCCTAAGGTCATGAGGAGTGCCAAGGGGATTGTAATGGAGACGATTAGAGGCTCTTTTAAGCCGATAAAGAGAAAGAGCACAAGCACTACGACCAAAAGACCACTGAATGCACTAAATTGTATATTGCTTAGGTCTTTTTTGACGTTAGTTGCATTGTCGTAAAGAATAGATACAGACACGTCTTCAGGGTAAGTTGTACCAGAACCCGACTGAAGTGCCTTTTGAATGCGGTCGCTGGTGCCAATAACATCTGCGCCATTTTTTCTTAAGACTGTCACATAGATGGAATCGACCACACGGGATTCGCCATTTTCTCTAAAGAAAGTGCGGTTGTTGCGCTTAACTTCTGTTTCACCTAGTTTAACATCAGCTAGCTCAGATAGTTGAACGCGTTGGCCTTTTGCACCTACAATAATCATCTGTGAAATCTCATCTGTTGTCGCCAGGGCTCCAGAAATGCGTAGACTATAGTTTAATCCACCTATTTCTCTTTCACCGACTGGGAAATCTAAATTTCTTCCTTGTAGTGTTCTGGCGATATCATCGAGGGTTAAATTTGCTTGATAGAGTCTATAAGGGTTGATAATCACTTGAATTTCCTTATTGGTGCCACCAATCAAATTAACTTGATCTACTCCGCTTACCTTCTCAATATCCTTTTGAATCTCTTCTGTAATCGCCTCTAAAGTGCTCAGAGTGTAGGGACCAGATACGGAAAAGGATAAGATAGGCAATTCACTTGTTTTAAAAATACTAGCTTCTGGTGCATTTACACCTTCAGGTAGTTGTACTTTTTCTAAAATACTCTGAATTTCTAGCTCTTTTCGCTCTACATCCACACCTTCATTAAATGAAAGGAATATAATGGACGCGTTGGCTGAAGATTCAGAGGTCATATTATCGAGATCGCTTAACCCCGATAGCTTTGACTCTAGTGCATCGGTTACGAGCTGTTCGACATCTAAGGCACTAGCCCCAGGGTAGATGGTCTGAACAATAACTCTTGGAAATACAATTTCTGGGAGCGATTCTTTAGGCAAAATTGCGATACTAGAAAATCCTAGAACAACAATGACCAACATAAGTAGAAAGGTCATCTGTTTGTTTCTAATAAAATAACGGGCCATTTTACCCATCCAATTGATAGGGTCATTCAGTCCAAGACCGATTGTATTCTGTTCTTCGCGACCTGACATGCGTTGCACCTCTTTCTCTATTTGGTTCATCGTGATATGTCTAAATGTGATACAATATCTCTATATGTGATATTGTATCACGGATTGAAATTTTGTCAATAGGTTAGTTGCTAAAACAACCAATATTTAAATGATAATGATAATTTATTTCAATTATTTTCTTATACCCTATTGACTTTGTCGGGTATATCTTTTATTATTATCTCAAGGATGTACCAACCCATTCGCCTGGGGTGCTCGTCAGAGCAACATCCCCATTCATGCGTTATACTCTCCCAGTACTAAGGGCTGTCACCGGTTTCCCCCGATGTGACAGCCTACTTTTTTTTATAAAAATCCCCTCTCACCGTAAAATGATGAGAGGGGATTTGGTTATTCTGAATATGGGTGTTGTTGATCGTCGTCTTCCATCACTGACCAACACTGTTTGGGTGTTTCGTTATATGTGGGATAGATACGCACCACTTCTCGTTGCAAAAGACCACTGAACTGCCTCTTAATCAATTTGGTGAACCACAATCTTGACAGGGGTAGAAGTAAAAGCATGCCCACCGTATCACTTATAAGCCCTGGCGTGAGAAGCAATATACCACCCAATAGCACGCACAGGCCATGTAGCAAATTATCTCCGGGCAATCTGCCCAGCTGTAGTTCAGCTTGAATGCTAGCAAACACCTTTTGCCCTTGCTGCTTTGCAAAAAAGGCACCCACTAAACCGGTGGAGATAATTGTCACAAAGGTGAAGAGTGGCGAGGTGGCATCTGATAGCTGTAATAACAAATACAGCTCTACAAACGGCAAGACTACAAAGAGCACCAATATTTTTCCAAAATTAATATTCATAACGATTTACCTCGTGTAAGGCTTTCTTGTTATGATTATTGTAAATCAAAGATTTGAATAGATTGTGAACAACAACAGCCCCAGCCAAGATGGCTAGGGCTGTATCGCGCTTAGTATTTTAAAAAGCGAGCAATTAACTCGGCAAAGGTTATGGGCTGAGCATTTAAAGTCATTTGAAAGCCTTCGCCATAACCGAAAAAGTATAATACGCCTGCATCGATCCAGTAGTCTCTGCCTTTATGGCTGATAAAGCGCGATTCCCGTTCTAACCAATCGGCAAGTTCCATAAGTGAGGCATGGCCAAAGCTCCAGTTGAGGTGCTTTAAAGACTCCAAATGACCACGTATTGCAGATCCTAAAGCTTCTGGAGAATCCAAGTGAATCGGTGTAAATCCCCATTCTGCAGACTTTAAAGTGCCGCAGCTGTGACATTTAATTTGCTTAGTCTTTGGCGAATGATGGCTGATACTGTAGAGTTGATCTTCAGTTACCATATAAGCCTGATCCATCAGCCCTGCTAATTCCAATTGTTTATCTGTTATACATGCACTGCACAAACCAAATCGCTTTTGCATGTTCTCCCCCTTACCGCTAACTCGCAAGCTATTTGTAATCATTATTACAAATTTTTATAATTTGGCAAGATGGAAAACGATACCCGTTTTCGAAAGGGGGAAAAAATTTATGCTTCTGGTGTAAAGAGCGCTGTCGATAAGTAGCGTTCACCCGTATCGCACATGACAGTTACAATCTTTTTGCCCGCATTTTCAGGACGTTTTGCAAGTACGGTCGCCGCGTATAGGTTTGCACCTGCAGAAATTCCCACAAGTGTTCCTTCGGTAGCAGCAAGCTTACGTGCGGTTTCAAATGCTTGATCATTGGACACTTGAATAATCTCGTCAATCAGACTCGTATTTAGATTCTTAGGTATAAATCCTGCGCCGATGCCTTGAATTTTGTGGGGACCTGGCTGGCCACCTGATATCACTGGAGAATCTTGTGGCTCTACAGCAACAATTTTCACATTGGGATTATGCGCCTTTAGCACTTCTCCTACTCCTGAAAGTGTCCCCCCAGTACCTACACCCGCTACAAAGATGTCCACATCGCCATCTGTATCTCTCAAAATTTCTTGTGCGGTAGTACGCCTGTGCACGTCGGGATTAGCGCCATTCTCAAACTGTTGTGGAATAAAGTGCTTTGGATACTCTTGTCCTAATTCTAAAGCGCGTTCAATTGCACCTTTCATACCTTTTGGGCCAGGTGTTAACTCTATTTTAGCACCCAAAGCCTTCAGAAGATTTCTGCGCTCAAGGCTCATGGTTTCAGGCATCGTGAGAATTAACGAGTACCCCTTAGCCGCTGCAACAAAGGCCAAGGCAATGCCCGTATTTCCACTCGTTGGCTCGATAATTACAGTGTCTGCATCTAATAGACCCTGAGCTTCTGCGGCCTCTATCATCGCATTGCCAATGCGGTCTTTCACACTGCTGAGTGGGTTGAAGAATTCGAGCTTGCCAATAATGGTACCCAACGTTTGTTCTGCTGCATTATAGCGAGAAAACTCGAGAAGTGGGGTGTTGCCGATTAAATCTGTAAGTGACTTTGCAATTTTCGCCATTGTGGCCTCCTTAATATACTATCGTTATTTTACTTTATACCTATCGTTTTTATAGGTTTTAAGGTGGTGTTTGGCGCTAAGCATTCATGCTTAGCGCTAAATAAAGAACATCATATGTTGTGTGTGGGTGGCGTCTTGATATGCTTCAATAAGCACATTTAGCGTCACGGACTTTAAATGCGCGGCAATCTTCAAATCTAAAGGCTGCCAAAGCATTGAATCTACCACTTGATCGGCCGCGTCTAAAACGGCATTAACATCGCTCTCCGAAAACGTATCGCAACCTTCTAAGGCTGTAATAATCTCGTACAACGATGTTTTATCTGGCGCTATGGCCAAAAGATACCCACCTTGAGGTCCTTTTACACTTTTAACAAGACCCGACTTTCTCAGTTGCGCAAAGACTTGTTCTAAATAGCGTTCCGAGATATTTTGGCGCTCAGCGATCGCCTTTAATGCAACGTGATCTGTTGAACTGTGAATCGCCAAATCAATGAGTGCTTTAATCCCATATCGTGCTTTAGTAGATATTTTCATTGTCTTAACCTTATCCTATCGGAATTAAGTACAATATATCACAGTAAACCTATCGGGTCAATAGGTTTTATGCAAATATCACCAAACTTCCCGCCATTACCATCATGCCTGCAATAAGTCCATAAATTGCAATGTGATGCTCGCCGTATTTTTCTGCTGTCGGTAGCAACTCATCTAGTGAAATGTAAACCATAATTCCTGCAACCGAGGCAAAGATAAACCCGAAAATCACGTCGTTTAAAAAACTCTTTAACAACATAAAGCCAATTATGGCGCCCACGGGTTCCGATAGACCAGACAAGAATGAGAGCTTAAAAGCCTTTCTTCGACTCCCTGTCGCATAAAATACAGGCACGGATACCGCAATACCCTCTGGTATGTTGTGAATGGCAATTGCAACTGCAATGCTAATACCTAGCGTTGGATTTTGCAAAGCACCTAAAAATGTTGCAATTCCCTCCGGAAAGTTATGTATTGTGATGGCCAGTGCGGAAAAAAGACCCATGCGCAAGAGCTTTTTACGGTCGCGTTGGGCAAGGCCTTCCTCCGTTAACTCTGAGACATCGTGAATTTCATGGGGGTTCTCACTCGAGGGCACGAGCTTGTCTATAATAGCGATAATGGCAATTCCCACAAAAAACGCTATTGTGGTCATTAAATAACCCATCTTTGGCCCCATTGCCGCTTCAAGTGAAACGCGTGCCTTAACAAAAATCTCCACAAGTGACACGTAGATCATCACACCGGCTGAAAATCCCAGTGCTGCTGACAAGAACTTTGTATTTGTCTTCTTGGCATAAAAGCCCATTAAACTACCAATACCTGTAGATAAACCAGCAAATAGGGTCAATCCAAAAGCAAAGGCAATTTGCTCAAAAGTATAATTCATTAATGATTCCTCCTATATATGTGCAGTATATCATAATCCGAATCATTTGAGAATCATTTTCAATCACTCTTTATTCAACAAATGCAGCACAACAGGACAATGATCGCTACCTAATACATAATCGTGGATTTCTGCATCCACCAGTCTATCATTCAACATATCTGAAACCACAAAATAGTCAATTCTCCAGCCCACATTTTTGTCTCTTGCACCGCCGAGATACGACCACCATGTGTAAATGTCTGCTCGGTCTGGGTAGAAGTATCTAAATGTATCTGTAAATCCTGCATCGAGTAATGTCGTCATTTTTGCGCGCTCTTCTTCTGTGAAGCCTGCATTACGCTTATTGGTTTTGGGATTTCTAAGGTCGATTTCTTTATGTGCAACGTTTAGATCTCCACAAAGCACCACAGGTTTGTTCGCTTCGAGTCCCTTGAGAAACCCTCTAAAATCATCTTCCCACTTTTGGCGATACTCGAGTCTTTCGAGCTCACGCTTGGAATTGGGCGTATAACAAGTGACTACATAATATGTGTCGTATTCTGCTGTAATCACGCGACCTTCTTGATCGTGTTCTTCAATCCCTATGCCGTATTGTACGGAAATAGGCTCTTTTTTAGAGAAGATCGCAGTTCCCGAATACCCTTTTTTTACTGCTGCATGCCAGTATTGATGGTATCCTGGCAAGTCGATGGTCACCTGCCCTACTTGACATTTTGTTTCTTGTAGGCAAAAAACATCTGCCTCTTGAGCGAAAAAATAATCTAAAAAACCCTTTTCTAAGCAAGCGCGAATGCCATTTACATTCCACGATATCAATTTCATACATGCCTCCTCGTATTACAACACACTTACTGTCAGTTTATCACAGGCTTTGGCGTGAGGCAATTACCTGACTGTGCCCGCTAAAAGGCGATAAGCTTGCTGAGTACCCATTAAGTCGATGAGCAAAGGAAGTTTTGGACCCTGATTCTTGGAGATTAGCAAATGATAGATTGCCTCGAAAAGTTGGTGTTGTTGGCGTTTTGTGGCGTGAATGTCTTGACTTTTACATATTTCTGCCACCGCTTGCACCCACGCTTCGCCATCGCTTTCAGGGCTCAGCGTGCTCAGTAAAACTTTGAGCTTGAGCTTTATGGCATCAGAAAGGCTTACGTAGTAAGCGCGGTTAAAGGCTCGGTTGATCCTTGCGGCGCGCTCAGGATGCCAATGGGTAATCCAGTAGTGCACCCGCTCACAGGTCTGCTGATATTCTGCATCCATAACGCCTTCGAGTTGATCGCCCAAAAGCTCTTTGCTAAGCGTCAGATCGTGATCCACTAATGGGAGCACGTTGCCAATGGCCGCATATGGGGCAAAATACGTAGGTGTTTGAGGCAATAAGCAAAGCTCTACAGCAAATCGTTGGTCGTCTCTTGTCAGTGTTCCTTCGCGGTATTGGCGATAAAGCCTTTCAAATGTCGCATGGTACTTTGCGACATCGTCATCAAGTGAAATGGTAATAGGCGCATGAGGTTGATAATTGAGAAACATAGATAGGATCACTTCTGGTCTAAAGCCTTGCATCAGTAACTCTGGCGTCATCTCATTCAGCATGATTCCTTCACGCGTCTTAAATGCTATACTTTCGTAAGGGGTGTAAGCCGGTGCCATGTAGTTGAAGATCTCTCTCGATACCACCGATGAAATATTGTAACTGCCCGACAGTGCTGAATGATTGCGACCTCCGGGTTCATAGACAACCTGTTCTTCGCGCCACCGCATGGGCCAGTCCACTTTCCAAATCAACTTAATGGTCGTTGCTTCTCGTACGGATTGCGCCCCTTCAAAGTTACATTTGCAGGTATAATACAGCATTCGCGCACCTTCGTCGTAGGCATTTACGTGGGTATGATCCTTTCCGCAGCGCTCACAGTAGAGATTGACGGGATAAAAATCATGACGCGCTTGGGGCGTCGCGCCATTGGCGTTAAAGGATTGCAGAATATCGTAGATGCGGTGGCGGTTTACCAAGGCTAGATGTACGCCTTCTCGATAGCGTCCACTTTGATATTGCTGGGTCTGATAGAGAAAGTCCACTTCGATTCCAAAGGTTCTTAGCGTGTTTTCGAGAGTGGTTTCAATATGCGCTGCATAAGAGGCGCAGCAGCCATTAGGATCTGGAATCGCAGAATACGGCATGCCTATATAGCGCTCATAACTAGGGTCCAAGCCATCAGGCACACTTCTAAAGCGGTCAAAGTCATCCCACGAGAAAATAAAGCGCGTTTTTTTGCCAAGGGCCTTCAAAGCACACACCACAAAATATGTGGTGATAATTTCTCTAAAATTTGACATTGTATAGGCCTTAGATGGACTAATGCCCGCGGCCAAGACAAAAGTATCTAAGTTTGGATGTGCGGCGACAAGCGCCTGTGCTGTACGTTGTGCCCAATGAACTCCTTGCATAATAACCACCTTCCGTTATAAAAAAAATCCCGCTCTCAAGTCTTTCGACTTGAGGGCGAGATTTATATCCGCGTTACCACCTCAGTTTGCACTTATGTCACCATAAGGGCCTTTTTAGGTACGGTTTAAAACGATACCTTAGCTCGTTAACGGGAGCACCCGTCGGCATATCAAAGGCCTGGCCTTATCCTGCCGCAGCTCAGAGGCTTTGTTCACACCTGGGTTCAACATGCCTTTTCAGCTACCGGCACTCTCTATTGATGAACGTCTGGGTTACTCTTCTCTTCACAGCCATTTTAATTATTTAAAAGCCACTGCTGTACTAAATTATATTCAGTATAAACAATAGCAAATAAAAGTCAAGTTTATATGAATAATTGCCCTGATATTCTATTCAAATATCACTTCTATAGACATGTCTGCAACATTTGAAAGGGTTTGATAAATTGAACAATACTCCCCTGCCAAATTAGCCGCCTCTATATAGTGCTTTTCTTTGCCTTCTATTGCCCCGCGAATGCGCATTTCTACTTGGCACCACTGAAGCGTTGTGGGGATTTCTGTGCGCTTTTCACCTTTTACTTCGAGCTCACACGTCGCAAAAGTCAGGCGCTTCTTCTCGATAACACCTAAGAATGTGGCATACAAGCATGAAGACAAGGCACCGAGTAACATATCGTATGGCGCAAGTCTTCCTTCGCCTGATCCTATGTCTACGCGGGCTCTTCCAGTGACCAGCTCACCAGTAAAATCGTTATTAAACGGGGTTTTTACACTAATTACAGCCATTATGTCCTCCACTATATGTGCGTTTAGCATTAACTTTGTGCATAATCTGACACCTAATTTCTATTATACGAAGGCTTTAGTAAAATCACAACAGGATTCACATTTGCGTGCTATATAAATATGGAATTTCATGTTAATCTAAGACAAAGATAAAAACATGGTCAAAGGAGACTTTTATGGATATCGCAAAATCATCTGTCAGTAAACAGCAAGTCTGGGGATATGGTCTCGGAAACTTTGGCTTTGGTGTTATCTTTCAAATAGTAGCCACCTATTTTGTCTTTTATGCCACTGCCGTTCTTGGCTTATCGGGTACAATTATTGGATCAATTATTGGTCTTGGTGTGATCTGGGATGCGATTTCTGACCCCATTATGGGTTATATTTCAGACTTTACACAAAATCGGCGCTTTGGGAGACGGCACCTCTACTTGTGGATCGGCGGCCTTGCCACTGGCCTGACGAACTTTATACTCTGGAATTTAAGCCCTCAAATGCCCGAGTGGCTGCTCTTTGTGACCATGGCTGTGACTCTGCTCTTTTTAAAAACGGCTACAACCATTTACGGCACGCCTTATTCTGCCCTAGGCGCCGAACTCACCCACGACCACGCTGAGCGCACAAAGGTACAGTCTATTCGCATGGTTTGTTTTATGCTCGGGATTTTCTTTGCCACAGCAGTGGGCATGCTCTTATTTTTTAGAGCGACGGAGGCCTATCCACAAGGTCAATTGAATCCTATGGGATACCGCACCATGAGTATTGTCACCACTGCCATTGTGCTCATCACGAGCTTAATCTCGATTCTCAGCACCCAGCACATGATCCCCTACCTCAACAGCCGTAGCAATCAAGGTGAAGAAGCAGGCATTGGCAGCTTCTTTCGCCTACTGTTTAAAGCCTTTCGTCACGACAACCTCCGTGCAGTAGTTCTCGGCTATCTTTTTACAAACTTGGCCAGTGCACTTCTCAGCACTATCGGGCTTCACGTCTACACCTACACCTTCAAAATGAATAACACCACCATCGCCCTCTTTGCGGGTGGTCAGCTCTTAATTGCCGTGCTCAGCCAGCCTCTGTGGCTCTGGCTAAACAAGCACCAAGACAAGGTGGTATCAATACGCTATGGACTTATGCTCTCCATGGCTGCAAGCATTTACTTTGTAGTATGCGTACTCACAAAATCCTTCATTATCGAACACCTCTGGATTTTGACGCCCTTCATCATTGTCGGGGGCATCGGCTCTGGTGGTCTCTTTACTCTACCTCAGGCCATGGTAGCAGACACTGTCGACGAAAACGCCCTCGCCAGCGGCACACGCCAAGAAGGCATCTACTACGGCACCATGACACTCACCTACAAACTCTCTCAGTCTCTTGCCATTTTATTCATTGGCATGTTAGTGGACTTCGTAGGCTTCGACAGCAGCCTTGCCGTCCAAAAAGACTTCACCACCCTAAGTCTTGGACTCTTCTTGGGCATTGGCAACCTCGTCGCCTTTATCGGTGCATTCATCTTTTATAGTCGCTATAAAATCACCAGAGAACGACTCCACCACATCCACCAAACGCTTTTACAACGGGATCACACCCTGTAAAGCACAAGGAGGTTTACCCCTATGCCCTTTATTTTCGACAATTCCTACCTCAAGCTATCAAACGCTTTTTATGCGTCGGCCAAGGGTCAACGTACCCCCAAATGTGAATATGCTATTCTAAATCGCGATTTAGCCAGCAGCTTGGGCATTTCTTTAGAGGCTCTCGAGAGCGAAATTGCGCTAAATATACTCTCTGGCAATACACTTTTAGAAAATGCCGCCAATATTGCCATGGCCTATGCTGGCCATCAGTTTGGCTATTTTACTATGCTTGGCGATGGCAGGGCCATGCTACTTGGCGAAGTCATCACAGCTAATGGCACTCGAAAAGACCTACACTTAAAAGGATCTGGTCCTACAGCTTATTCAAGACGTGGCGACGGTAAAGCCGCACTGGGGCCAATGCTCAGAGAATATCTCATTAGTGAGGCCATTCACGCCCTTAATATCCCCACAAGTCGTTCACTTGCTGTGATTTCCACAGGGGAGTACATTCAAAGAGAGCAGCCGCAAAAGGGTGCTGTTCTTTGTCGCGTCGCGCAAAGTCATCTACGCGTAGGCACTTTTCAGTATGCCGCTGCACTGAGTGCAGAACAGCCAGAATACGCGCACCTGCTAAAGGAACTTGCCGACTACGCCATTTGGCGCCACCCGGCATTTCATCCGCAAACACCTGATAGCAAAGGCGACATTTCAAAAGTTGTTTCCGACCAATCAAATCCATATCTCAATTTCTATACTCAAATTGTAAATCGCCAAGCCCTATTAGTCGCAAAATGGCAATCTGTAGGATTTATCCACGGAGTGCTAAACACCGACAATACTGCAATCTCTGGTGAAACCATCGACTATGGTCCATGTGCGTTTATGGATGTGTATCATCCCCAAACGGTCTTTAGCAGCATCGATCATCAGGGGCGATATGCCTACAACAATCAGCCAAATATGGTGGGCTGGAATTTGGCACGCCTCGCGGAGGCATTGATGCCGCTTTTTGATTCAAATCAAGATCAGGCAAGAAAACTGGCTGAATTGGCAATTAACAGCTATATTAAAAACTACGAATCCCACTATCATCAAATTTTTTGCGAAAAACTCGGCATAAGCAGTGGCCCAGAGCACCATGAGACTTCTAAATCCATCATTGAAACGTTCTTGAATCTCTTGCAAGTCAACAAACTGGATTTTACTGAAAGTTTTGTTTGGTTGACCCTAGTCGCAAATAACGACCCGCGTCGCGACAGCATAAATGCGAGATATCAAACACTTCATCCTTGGCTAGAGACATGGTATGCACTGCGTGAAACCCAGAACATTAATATTGATGTGGCCAACAATGAGATGATGCTTGTGAATCCTTGCATGATTCCTAAGAATCATTTAGTGGAACATGCGCTTAATGCGTGGACTGTAAATAACGACAAAGCACCGTTCTTAGAGCTACACGATCATTTAAGTGCACCATATGCCTATACTGACCAGCGCTTAGATGCACTCTTCGCAGCCAATAACAAGTCTGGTGGACGCACCCCTCAATATAAAACCTACTGTGGCACTTAAGCTAAAAATTCATAGGGTAGTATCCCTATAAGGGTTCACAAAAAAAGACGGAAGTCTGTAAATACAGATTTCCGTCTCTTTTATTATTAAGTGTTGAACTGAGTTGTTACTTTTTATTGTACATGCCTTCAATTTCAGCCTGAACCGCTTCGTTATCCAAAAACTCATCGAATGAGCATTGACGGTCAACCATGCCATTTGGCGTGATTTCAATGACGCGATCTGCTATCGAATCAATAAATGTATGGTCATGTGATGTAAAGAGCATTGTACCTTTAAAGGCAATCAAACCATCGTTCACTGCTTGAATGGATTCCAAATCTAAGTGGTTAGTTGGGTCGTCGAGCAAGAGCACGTTCGCCCCAGAGAGCATCAGTTTTGAGAACATGCAGCGCACTTTCTCGCCACCAGAAAGCACACTTGCTTTCTTGAGGGGTTCTTCACCTGAGAAAAGCATTTTGCCCAAGAAGCCACGAATAAAGGATTCGCTCTTTTCTTCAGAAAACTGTCTTAACCAGTCGATGAGATTCTCTTCGCAACCTTCGAAAAAGTTGTTGTAATCTCGTGGAAGATAAGATTGTGTTGTTGTGACACCCCATTTAAATGCCCCTGAATCCGCCGTTTCTTCGCCCATGAGGATTTTGAAGAGCATTGTCACAGCGACAGGATTTTTGCTGAATAGAACAACTTTTTCACCCTTGTTAATCATAAAGTGCAAGTCGCTAAACAGCACTTCGCCATCGAGTGATTTAGACATATGCTCCACTTGTAGAATTTCTTTACCCGCTTCGCGATTTGGCGTAAAGCCAACAAAGGGATATCTTCTCGAGGATGGCTGAATATCTTCGACTTTAATTTTATCGATCATTTTCTTACGACTTGTGGCTTGTTTAGCCTTTGACTTATTTGAACTAAAGCGTGCAATAAAGTCTTGTAACTCTTTAATTTTATCTTCGGCCTTCTTATTCTGATCTTTGAGAAGACGATTGAGAAGTTGACTCGACTCGTACCAGAAGTCGTAGTTACCAACGACCATCTTTATCTTTCCAAAGTCGATATCGACCATATGCGTACAGACGTTGTTTAAGAAATGGCGGTCATGGGATACGACAATAACAGTATTTTCGTAATTGATCAAAAACTCCTCTAACCAGTTTATTGCTCTAAAGTCTAAGTGGTTCGTCGGCTCATCTAACAGCAGGTTATCGGGATTCCCAAACAGCGCTTGCGCCAGTAGAACTTTAACTTTGATATCGCCTGGCAGGTCCGACATCTGGTCGTGGAAAACACTTTTAGGTACACCTAGGCCCATTAAAAGTTTTTCTGCATTTGTCTCTGCTTCCCACCCATCGAGCTCTGCAAACTCACCTTCTAAATCTGCAGCTTTGTGGCCGTCCTCTTCAGAAAAATCTTCTTTTAAATAGAGCGCGTCCTTTTCTTGCATGATTTGGTATAAGCGCTCATGGCCCATAATTACTGTCTGAAGCACAGGATATGCATCGTATAAAAATTGGTCCTGCTTTAATACGGCCATACGCTCAGTAGGCGTCATAAATACTTCGCCTTTATTGGGCTCCACTTCGCCGGATAAAATTTTAATAAACGTGGATTTACCAGCGCCATTTGCGCCGATAACACCATAGCAATTTCCCTTTGAAAACTTTAAATTAACTTCTTCAAAAAGTTTTTTAT
>CALFXQ010000252.1 GCA_937958285.1 uncultured Fusibacter sp.
ATTTTCTTAACAAGCCCCATAAAAAGGAGATACCATGAAAAAGATTCTTAAGGCCTTGCTTATTACCGCAGTAACAATCAGCTTAGTTTCTCCAAGCTTCGCAGCCCCAAAATCCCCAATTGTAGACGTCGTTGCCGCAGCGAGTGAAGCATATACAGAACCCGCTAAAGAAACTACAGCGACTAAACCCACAGCAACTGCACCTGTTGCTACAACTATCCCAAAAGGCGCTGTTACTTACACCGTTAAAGATGGGGATGTACTTTGGAAAATAGCAAGACAATACAATCTTACCCTTGCACAAATCGAAAAACTCAATCCTACATTAAAAAGCATACATCAGCTAAAAATCGGCCAAAAACTCGTGGTCAAGGCAGCTGTTGCCGCGGCTCCTGTTGCTCCAGCAAAGCCTGTTGCAACAACACCTAAAACACCTGTAGCACCTACAACACCAGTGGCAAAGCCAGAAGTACCCGTTACAACCCCAGTTGTGGTTGAAACAAAATACTTTACAGGCATGGGCAGCATTAGCAACTTTAGAGCACGTGGCACTAATTACAGTTTCTGTCTAACGAATGCCAATGTGATTTTCGATCAAAACGGCAAAATTGTTAAGGCGTTTGTAGATGTATACGAAATTGGCCAAGCTAATGGTTTTACCAACTGGCCTGGTGCAACACCTGAAATAACTTTGGAGTCTGCTACTGCTCAAGTTGCTGCATGGAAGAGCAAGCGCGAAATTGGCGATGCTTATGGCATGGCTAAAGCTGCTACAACTAAAAAAGAATGGTACCAACAAATGGATTTCTATCAAGAATTCTTTGTCGGCAAAACTGTACCTGAGCTACGCGCTTGGTTCAATAAAAACACTGGCGCAACAGGTAAACCCATTAACCCAGCAACAACAAAAGACGAGAAAGAGCTTGCAAAGTTAGCAGCACTTACAGAACCTGAAAAGAAAATGCTAGTAGATGTGGTTGCTGGTGCAACAATGTCACTAAGCGACAATCACTCCTTGATCATCGAAGCATTAGAAGAAGCTTATAAAAATCAAGCAATCGTAAACAAGTAAGCGCTTTAAATGCACACAATAACTACTTTTATTTCAAAAAATCAATAAAACAAAAACAGTCGAATTGCTTCGACTGTTTTTTTATGCTTATGGCTTGTCTTTGCCAATCAGTACATCTACGCATTCACCTGGACATGGGTGTGAAATCGTATAGAGTCTCATGTCTATATGGCTTCTCTGGGGTGGTCCATATTGAAATCGTATCTGCATACAAGTTAGGTGCATCGGGCACGTCTTGCGTCTCAAAGCAAATGCCCTCTTGCTTATCGTATTTTTGACCAGATGGCGAGGTTCCATGTGCCAAGTAATTTCCAGAATAAATGACTGCGGCGCGTTGATCTGTCCATATGCGCAGGCATCTTCCACTGGTGGGATCTGATAGTTCAATTTGAGGCGAATCTTGTCGATTCAGAACAAAGGGATGGTCTAAGCCTACAGAAAGCGCCTCGCTCAATGGTTTTGTCTGAGAAAAGTCGAAATGTGTCGGTGTCTTTTGCAAGGGATGCCTCGGAAGTTGCTCTGAGTCTACCTCAAAATACCCCTGTGCTGCAAGCCTTAGCTGCATCTGCCCCAACCCTGCTTCAGATAACTTGAAGTAGGTGTGATTAGTTAAATTAATAAAGGTTTTACTATCGGTTTTGGCTTCGTATGTCACCTTGAGTGTCGCACCTTCTAGTATCTCGAAATGGGCGAGAAAGCGAATCGAACCCGGCGTTTTTCCCTCACAGTAAGAATCGTCGTATCCAAGGGTTAAGCGCTTTGTCTCTTGGTGCACAATTCGCCAGTTCACATGGCTAAGGCCCATGTGGCCACCGTGTATCCCGTGAGGGTGTTTTGATGTATCTAGTTTGACTTTAGTCTCATCGAGTAGAAATTCACCTTCTCGCATGCGCCCTGCAGTGCGACCGATGGTGCAACCCAAATAAAAGGGGTTTTCTAAGTAGTCTGAGTAGGATTTGTAATTTAAGCACACATTCCCGCGCTTACCTATGGCATTCGCTGCCCACACTTCTGTAAGACTCGCCCCCAGTGTAATGACTTCCACTTCAAAGCCTTGGTCAGATTGGAGCTTGACCCGCTTTATCGCCTCGCCATTGGGCATAATACCCGCTGTGGATGCATCAAAATTCACGGGCATCCACTCCACCGCAAGGGGTTTAAAGACATGCTCTCGCCAGTATACTGCTTCGTGATTGTGATTGAGAATCAACCAAACTGGGCCATGGTCCGATTCTCTCTGAATGACCTCAAGTCCCTCGGGACTCGAGGTCCAAGGTAGAGACCGTTCGCAGGCGACCTTTTGAGCCAGAGTGCGATGGGCCAAAGTATCTAATCCGCCGCCTACATAATAGGCTTTGCCGCGATTATACGTGTTCTCTGTTAATGCGTAAGCATCTTGATATGGCGCGCCATAGGCGTAGTGGCCGATTGCAGTTTTGGTCTTAAGAAGCTCTCTGAGTACAGAGAGGGTTGCCCCTTGAGCTGTTCGTGTCTGTCCATCGCCAAGGGCTTCGTATGCCGCGACTTCTATGCCAAAGAGATCGTTCACATAACACGGTGCGGTTTCTCCGAAGGGCAAATTGTTGTCTGAGTCTTTTATAAAGGCGCGATATCCGCTAATTAAAGTGCCCCCTTGTGAAACATAGGCCTTTAAAGCTTCGGCGAGCTGTGGCGTTATTATTTGCATCACTGGCATGATGACCACTGGATACTTTTGCCACTCTTTAGAAATATCGATAACATCTACAGCGACATTGATGTGGTGGAAGGCATCGTAAAAGTCTAGCAGTGCCCGTGTATAGTTAAAGTCAGAGGACTGCCTTTGTCCACGCCATGCTTGGCGATTATCGTAACTGTACACTAGGGCAACAGATGCCTTGGCGAGGGGCTTTTCTATAATAGACTGCCATCTGCGGCACCAATTGTAAAAGCGTTGGACCTCTCTAAATTTGTCGTTGATGCGATTATCTGCGTCGAGAATACCTTGGCAGTACTGCTCCGCACCCTTAACAGCGCCTCTGTATCTAAAGTAAAATAGGCTATTGCACCCTTTTCCCATGGCCTGAGATGCCCAAAGTGTGGATTCTCCATCTAGTGGGAGATAGCCAATATCGTCGTGACCTTGTGCGCCAATCAACTGTTCCATCACCCAAAATGGCGCTTCTTTTAGGCCGTACATATAGCTGTGACCCATGGCAATTTCAGCAGGGCTAAGGGGGTGCATCAAGCCACCCCACACGGGATAATTGTCGTAGGCCACGATATCTAAACCTTGTGACACCTTGGTTTGGTCGAACTGACGATCAAAATAACCCCCATAAAAATTGTGGGTCACCGGTTGATGTGTGCCTGCACAGCTTTTAATCACATGCAGCTGCCTCTGAGCAAACCGCTCAATAGAGAACGAACGAAAGCGCAGCCAATCCATTTTTAGCGTGGGATTATGGGTTGTGATTGTGGGCGTGGGCATGGGTATTTCTGCAAATTCATTGTATGTTTGTCCCCAAAACATAGTGCCATAAACCTGGTTGAGGTTGTGGATGGTTTGGTATTTGTCACTTAAGAATGTCTGAAAATCTTCGTGACACTGAGGACAATAACATGCATCAGAACCCTCGTGGCCCAGTTCGTTGTCTAGCTGCCACATGGTGAGTTCAGGTACTTCGCGATAATGGCTGACGAGCTTTTCTACCATAATCTCGGTGAGACGCCAGTAATCGCGGGAATTGTAGCAATACTGACGTCTGCCGCCAAACGCCCTAGGGTGGCCCAGTTCATCAATGGATAACACCTTGGGGTAGCGGTGGGCTACCCATGCAGGAAAGGTCGCAGTGGGCGTACCATATACCACTTTTAACCCTCTCGCCACAGCGCGTGCAATCACGTGATCAAAAAATGAAAAGTCAAAGTGACCCTCTTGAGATTCGATTAAATGCCATGCAAACTCGCCAATGCGAATGGCAGAAGCGCCCATCTCGACAATGCGATCAAGGTCTGATTCCAGCATTTCTTTAGGCCACTGTTCGGGATAATAATCTACGCCTAAAAGCATTTACCCGTCACCTCCTGAATAAATTTCGCTTCAAAACGCGCTCTTGCCGCATCGCCTTGGGCATTGAGGGCCATGACGCCGCAGTGCTCGAGCCCACTGACAAACACATTGCCTATGGCATCATAAACCATTTTCTGAGCCACCTCTAACTGATCGGGCTTGGTGTCTTCTGATAGCAGTTGTGCATACATCTTCAGAAATTCACTAGAAAGGGTCTCTTTTGCCACTTCTACAGGCACTTGGTGAAGTAGCGCTTCTGCCATAGCCTTTGCAACAACTGCAAGTCGAGGCGGCAAGACGGCAAGGCCCATCACTTCAATCAGACCAATGTTTTCTTTTTTAACATGGTGAATCTCACGGTGTGGATGATAGACCCCATCGGGATACATATCAGACACCTGACAGCTTCTAAACACTAAATCGAGCTCGTAAACGCCGCTGCGATATCTTGCGATAGGCGTAATGGTGTGCTCTTTTGCCACAAGGCCCAAAATTTCGTCATCGTAACTGCGCCACACCTGTAAGATTGCTGCGGCCATAGCGCTGAGACGCTCTCTTTCGCTGGACTTCAACCTCAATGTGGTGAGAGGCCACTGAAGCCACTCAAAAGAAACCCCTGGCTCTGTAGGCACAGCAAAGGCACTGCGAATTCTAGCCTTTGCCATTGGCATTTCAAAGTTTCCCGCCTGATAGTGGTCGTGACTCAGCATTGAACCACCAACAATTGGCAAATCTGCATTTGAACCGATAAAGTAGTGGGGCATAAAATCGATAAAATCGAGCAATCGAATAAAGGTCTTTTCGGATATCGCCATGGGCACGTGGGCCTTTTGGATTACAATGGCATGTTCATTGTAATACACATAGGGAGAATACTGAAAAAACCACGACTCCCCGCTCAAACTGAGGGGAATCACTCTGTGGCTCTGACGTGCCGGATGACCAAGATGCCCAGCGTATCCCACATTCTCGTAACACAGCAAACACTTGGGATATTCACTGCTCGCCACCTGTGCTTGCGCTGCTATTGCCTTAGGGTCTTTTTCTGGTTTAGATAAGTTAATGGTAAAGACCATTTCGCCGAAATCCGTTTCTTGTGTCCAGATTACATTTTGAGCAACACGCCCTGTTCGAATATACTGCGTTGCTTTAGAAAATTCATAAAACCAATGGGCAGCCTCTACTTTTGAGCGCTCGTAATGCCGGTTAAACACATCGATGACCTGGCTGGGCCTAGGCAATAGAACATCTATCAGCGCCGTGTCGAAATAGTCCGCAGTATCTGGGTGGCCGCTCTCAATACGACCTGTTTCTGCTGCCCATCTCACAAATGCTTCTAGGAGGGCTTCTATATCGTGGCATATAGAAACGCGCATGCCCTCGCCCACATAAGGTTGAATATTTAGAAACGCGACGAGGCGATTTCTAAAGTAAATGCGATCCTCCACGCCAAACCATCCTTGTTGATGCCCATATTCCAAAAGGCACTCCACAAGGTGTTCAATGTGCATATTCTTATAATCGCAGATGTTGCGCTCAGCATTCGCATTCATTTATAAGCTTTCCTCTCGTTTGCTATAGCCATTAGGATGCGCCTTCTGAAATGCCCAAGCACTGGCAATAATCTCGTTTAATGCCGTACGCTTAGGATGCCACCCTAGCATCTTGCGGGCCTTACCAGAAGATGCCACAAGTACAGCAGGGTCACCTAAACGCCTTTCGCCCATTGTCACTGGGATCTCATGACCCGTTACAACCCTAGCTGCTGCCACTACTTCGCAATTGCTAAAGCCCGTCTCTGTACCCAAATTAAACACATCGCTTTCTCCCCCGCTTTTTAGGTAATTAAGAGCCAGTATATGTGCATCAATCAGGTCCTCGATGTGAATATAATCTCTCACACAAGTGCCATCTGCTGTGTTGTAGTCTGAGCCAAAAAGGGTCATCTGGTCCCTTTGTCCTAGTGGAACCTGCAACACAATGGGGATGATGTGTGTTTCTGGATTATGGGCTTCTCCAATGGTCCCCGAATAATGGGCACCCGCCACATTAAAGTACCTGAGAGCCACAAATTTAAGACCGTGGGCTTTTGCGGCCCAGTGCATCATCTGTTCCATGGTGCGTTTTGATGCCCCATAGGGACTAATTGGCTCAGTGGGATGGGCTTCGTCGATGGGGGTATACCGCGGCTCCCCATAAACCGCTGCGGTAGAAGAAAACACCAAGGCCGTGATATCGTGTTCTATCATGCACTCAAGTAACACCTGGGTGCCGTGAACATTGTGTTCATAGTACTTAAGTGGCACTTGAACGCTTTCACCTACAAGGGACTTTGCCGCAAAGTGCAACACGCCCTCAATTTTTTGTTCTGTAAATATGCGCTTCAAAAGGTCGCGATTTTGAATCGCCCCACAATAAAATTTGGCCCGAGAATCGATAGCCGCTTCGTATCCCGTACTTAAATCATCCAATACCACTACAGTTTCGCCACGGTCTAAAAGGGCCCGCACAGCGTGCGAGCCCACATAACCGGCACCACCCGTTATGAGAATTGCCATATTTCCTCCTAAGTAAGCTCTCTAGCACCGTCGCCAATGGACGCCACATAGAAATCTGCACCATAGCCAATCGCTTCTTTATACGCTTTACCCACTGTCGCAATAAAGCCCTCTACTCGATCTGTCTGAACGAGTGATACCGTACATCCCCCAAAGCCTGCACCCGTCATGCGAGCACCTAGAACCCCTGGTGATGCTTGAGCCAAAGAAACGAGTGTGTCTAATTCTATTCCTGTCACTTCGTAGTCCTCTTTTAAGGACTGATGTGATTCATTCATCAGTTCGCCAAAACGCTTGAGATCCCCTGCCTGTAACACGTGATGCGCCTCTATAGTTCTGAGATTTTCAAGCACCGCGTGGCGCGCTCTTTTAACGAGCACCCCATCGCCGATAATATCTGTTAGGTCTTGGAATTGCACTTCGCTGAGTGCGCCTAAACTCACAACCTCAGGCGCATGCTTTTGAATGCGCGCAAGAGCTTCCCTACACTCGGAAAAGCGCTCGTTGTACTTTGAATCCGCTAACCCTCTGCGTTTATTCGTGTTGGCAATCACCAATGTGTAGTCCGTCAATCTAACAGGTGCATATTCGTAAATCAGCGTTTCTGTATCGAGAAGCACTGCGTGATCTGCTTTGCCCATGCCAATAATAAATTGATCCATAATGCCACAATTGACACCTATAAATTGATTTTCAGCTGCCTTTGCAAGCTTGACCATTTCGATAGGGTCCATTTTAAAATCAAAGAGGCCCTGCATGGCTACAAGGGTGACAAGCTCTAGAGATGCACTCGAACTGAGCCCTGCGCCATTGGGAATATTGCCATGGACGTAAATATCGAACCCATTACTTGGCAAATAACCATTGGCCGACATCACGTGAAGGACTGCCTTTACGTAATCTGTCCAATCATGTGTTTTGACATAGTGGCTTTCTACCTGCATTTCGAGTATACCCAATTGGCTGAAGTTCTCGGAGTACAGCTGAATATTGCGATCACCTCGCAATCGGATGGCCATATAAGTGCCATTGGTCAAAGCACATGGCAACACATGGCCGCCGTTGTAGTCTGTGTGTTCACCTATTAAATTGACACGTCCGGGTGCGAAAAAAAGCCTTGTCGCATGCTCGCTTTGTCCGTAGAGACTGAGAAAAGATTGATGCATCGCTTCCATAATTTCACCTATTTTTTCTTGATGTTCTTGCGGTTGTCAATCGCCACTGCCGTGATGATAATGAGACCTTTAATAATAAACTGAATGTAGGGGTTGATACCGATAAACGAGAGACCATAGGCTATAACTTGGAAAATTAAAACCCCTGCCACAATACCAGAGATCGTACCTATGCCACCGGAGAAAGATAAGCCACCCACAATACACGCAGCGATCGCATCGAGCTCGTACATATTTCCCGTGTTATTAGTGGCAGAGCCAATACGTGCTGCTTCGAGGGCACCACCTAAGCCGTAGAGTAAGCCTGCAAGGGTGTATGTCATGAGGAGCACCATGGTTACGTTAACACCAGAGACTACTGCTGCTTCTCTATTGCCACCCACTGCAAAGATATTCTTGCCATACTTTGTCTTGTTCCACAACACCCACATAATAGCTGTAGCAATGGCTGCATAAATGACCAAATAAGGCAACCTAAAAACGCCAATTTCAATAGCGCCTTGAGCGAACTTCGTAAACCTGGCATCTAACCCACCAATTGGCTGAGCGCCGTAAGGAGGACGGTCAAAGTAAATCGAAGTGATGCCATAAATGATAATCATCATGCCAAGGGTTGCTATAAATGGATCGACTTTAAACTTTGCCACTACCACACCGTTTAGCAAACTCACAAAACCTGTGATTAACATAACGAGAACGATAGGCAAGATAATAGGCAGCGCCGGTAAATCTGGATACATTCTATACGCATATTCTGCGCTCTGAAGCAGTGAGGCAGAGATTACCGCTGACAAGCCAACCTGACGACCGAGCGAAAGGTCTGTGCCCTTTGTGACAATAATCGTACCTACGCCGAGGGCGAAGATCACGCGCGTCGAAGATTGGGTTAAGATATTCGTCAAGTTTTTAAGAGATACAAATCGAGGTTCCATTGCGATAATCACTGCGAGTAAAGCCAGCAAGATAAAAAATATCGCATTGTCTACGACAAATTTTAGAATATTTTCTTTGGTGAATCGCTCCATAAGAGATTTAGGCGATTTTGGTTGATTTTCAGACATCTTTAGACCTCCATTTATAAGTATTTTGCAGCTAATCGCATGATTTCTTCTTGATTGGTTTGCTTTGTATCGACAATGCCCGCCAATCTGCCATCGCTCATGACCATAATGCGATCTGTAACGCCTAGAAGTTCTGGCATCTCCGATGAAACCATTATAATACCCTTCCCGTTGTTGGCTAGGTCTATCATCAATTGATAGATTTCGTATTTCGCACCAACGTCGATACCACGGGTGGGCTCATCGAGAAGAAGTACGTCTGGCTCGGTCAGTAACCAGCGGCCGACAATGACCTTTTGCTGATTGCCGCCAGATAGCGACTGAATTTTTGTCGCTTTACTGGGGGTTTTAACGCGCATGCTGTCGATTACCCAATCTGTGTCGCGGTTCATCGTCTTTGGATTTAACAGTACCAGCAGCTTTTTATAGCTGTCAATATTCGCCAATGTGGCGTTGAATCGAATGTCTAGCTCTGCAAAAATACCCGTTTCCCTGCGTTCCTCTGTTACCAATGCGAATCCATTTTTTATCGCTTGCTGCGGGTTTTTATTGACAATTTTTACGCCATGCTTAGTAATCTCACCTTTTTCAACGGTTCTCATGCCAAATAGCGCTTCTAATACATCCGTGCGCCTCGATCCAACTAGACCAGCGACGCCGAGTATTTCACCTTTTCTGAGGTCAAAGCTCACATCTTTAATAGATGGCTGATACTTGACAGACAGGTCGACTACCGACAAAAGCGGGCTCGATGGCGTGTTGGTCTTTGGCGGAAAGCGGTTGGTGAGGTCGCGACCGACCATAAGATTGATTATTTGGTCTGTGGTGATATTGCGAACCGCTTCTGTAGCGACCCATTGTCCATCTCTAAAAATCGTCACTTCATCTGCTATTTGGTCTAGTTCTTCCATTTTGTGCGAAATATAAATAATGCCAACGCCTTTTTCTTTAAGGGATCTAATGATTTTAAAGAGATGGTTGACTTCCTTTTCAGTGAGTGAAGAGGTTGGCTCATCTAGAACAAGCACCTTAGAATCGTATGAAACCGCCTTTGCAATTTCTACCATTTGCTTCTCGGACACTTGCATATCGCCAATTTTCCGCTTAGGATCCACTTGAATATCTAACTGCCTGAAAATTTCTAGCGTGTCTTTATACATTTTATCTTCGTCAATAAACAGGCCTTTCATGGGGAATCTGCCCAACCAGATATTGTCCATAACGCGGGTGGATTGCACCTGAATAAGCTCCTGATGCACCATTGCCACTCCGCTCTTCAAAGCGTGCTTAGTATCTTCAAACTCAATTTCCTTGCCATCAAGAATTATTTTGCCCGCATCCTTCCTGTAAATGCCGAACAAACACTTCATTAAGGTGGACTTACCTGCGCCATTTTCGCCCATTAAGGCATGAACTGTACCACGACGCAACTTAAGTTGAACGCCATCTAGCGCTTTTACCCCCGGAAAGGTCTTTTCAATGCCCTGCATCTCAAGAATATTTTCATGTGTCATTTCATGCCTCCTGACTACGGATGAATCCGCAGTACCCTTCTTTCCACTTCATAAAGACATCGAGATGCCCGTGGGCATCTCGATGGGTTTCGTTTCCTAGCCCGACTGTGTCCTCCAAGGGGTTAAGGCCACGTCAAAGGTCAATACTTACTTATATGCTTCTTCGCCAACTGCGATATTGTCTTTAGTTACAGCGACATAAGCAACGCGTACTGCTTTGTCTGTTAGTGTCCAGCTTGTGCCTTCTACTACATCTTTGCCCATCGCTGCGTTCATAGCCAATTCAAATGCTGCTGTACCTTGGTTCTTAGCGTCGTTAAGCACTGTACCAACCATAAAGCCGTCTTTGATTTGTTGAAGTGCATCTGGAATTGCATCTACACCTACAACAGGCATAAATTTATCATTTACAAAGTAGCCATTGCCTTTTAATGACTCGATTGCGCCAAGTGCCATACCATCGTTGTTTGCAACTACAAACTCAATCGCATCGCCGTGTTTAGCTAACCAAGCGTCCATTAATTCTTTGCCTTTTACAGCATCCCACATACCTGTTTGAAGCTCGAGCTCTTGTACTTTAAGGCCCTTTTCAACAGCTGTTTGGATAGCAAAAGTTGTTCTTGCTTCAGCATCTGGGTGACCTGGCTCGCCTTTTAACAACACATATTGCATAATGCCATCGCCATTGCGATCCCAGTTTGCATTTGCTTGCCACATAGAAGCGATCATTTCACCTTGAATAATGCCAGCTTCTTCAGATTTTGTACCAACGTACCAAGCTTTATCGTAGCCGTTTAATACTGCTTGATCTGGCTCTTTATTAAAGAATACAACAGGGAGCTCAGCAGCTTTTGCTTTGTCGATAATTGTTTGCGCCGCTTGTGGATCTACCAAGTTGATTGCCAAAGCTTTTACGCCTTTAGAAATCATAACGTCTACTTGATCATTTTGAGTTGCCTGAGCGTTTTGTGAATCGTTGAGAATCAGCTCAGCTTTGTCTGTTGCTGCTGTTTCAATAGCACGTCTAACGAATGACATAAAGTTGTCGTCAAACTTGTAAATTGTAACGCCTATTTTTGGCATACCTTCTTCAGTTGTAGCTGTTTGTCCACAACCTACCATTGTTACTACCAATACTACTGCCAATAAAATCGCTGTCCACTTTTTCACTGTAATACCCCTCCTGTAATGTTCGTAAAAGTGATGAAAACGTTTGTGTCTCGACCCCTAAATGAGCGATGCTCGCACATCGCCATTTTTTCGATAAACCATTTCGTTTTCGTAATGTAATTTTAGTAAATAATTCGACTTTAGTCAAGGGATTTCTTGAAATATTTACTTTTATTTTTACTATAATTTATCCGATTATTTCACTATATTTAGTAAAACTTTATCTTTGCACAAGAAAAGCGCACCTAGGCGCGCTTTAGCTCTTTGCACTTTCTCTGATGATTAACTCCGTTGGTACAATGATTTTTTTAGGTATGGTGCGATTTTTATTCATGCGTTCCAACAAGAGATCTACCGCCGTTTCGCCCATAAACTCTTTGTGGACGCGTACAGATGCCAGAGGTGGCACGGTGTATTTAGATGTGGGAATGTCGTTGAATCCAATAATCGCAATTTGCTCAGGAACCTTGATGCCCTTTTCGTGAAGCGCTCTTAAGGCGCCAATGGCCATAGAATCCGATGCGATCAAAAATGCAGATGGCAACCGGTCACCGCTGTTTTCTATGGCGCGTTTCATAAGCTCGTATCCGCTAGAAGCCACAAAAGAACCGATATAGATTTGCTCTGAGTCCAACAAATTGTGTTTGAGCAGGTAATCGTGAAATACCATTTCGCGTCGTTCACCCAATGGCGTGCGCTCGACGCCGACGTACTCTCGACCGCCAAGATAGCCAATATGCCTGTGTCCGTGCTCGATAAAATGCTGAATTACCTCTACCACGGCCTTTTCGAAATCTATGACAATACTGTCGAACACATTTTCTCTCGGCGAAGAGTCGACAAAGACCACATGCGGCGAAATTGCCACAAACTGATCTAAGTCTGAATCCGAGAACTTTCCTATGGCAATGAGTCCCGCCACATCGCCCAAATGCGAGAAGTCGTAGTGACCTGGATCGTATATCTTTACAATATCGAGGTTATTGTCGTAGCACTGTTTTTCTATGCCCATGCGAATGGACATATAATAAGGATCTTCTAGCTCTTGCTGAATCGTGTACCAATGAATAAGGCCAATTCTCTGTCTGGGATTTGGCCCGACATTGACAACAGGTCTTTTGTCTTGACGCTGTCTTGGCGTACTATAATCCATGTCTTCTGCAATCTCTAAAATAAGTTGGCGCTTCTCGTCACTTACCGACAACGTCGTATCGTAGTTTAATACCCTAGAAACTGTCGCTGATGAAACACCGGCTTGTTTAGCAATATCTTTAATTGTGGCCATAGTGCCTCCTGTCGGATAAGTAAATATTTACTTTTAGTTTACTTATTCTTTTTGAGGATGTCAACTATCAGTTATACGATCAAAACCGATTAAAGACGACCACTTGTCGGCATATCCATGGCATGCTGAACCACCTTAAAAGCGCCGTCGTAAGTTCCGATTTTACTTTGTAGGTCAATGGCGTCGATCATCGCCAAAAGTGCATCTTTATCTTCGAGTAAAGTCTCGAGTTGAATCAGTGCAGCTTCTATTGTTTCGCACTCTGGGGTTCCATCGCCAAGCTCTGCGGCGCGCACAGCTCCCCACGCCTCATGACCACCCACTCGCGGTAGCATTAGTTTTGGCACGGGGTAAAAAGCCAACTCACTGGGCTTAGTCAGCATCAAGTCCACTTTGGGCATCATCAAGTTCGTAGAATAGACAGCTGCAAAGATATCTTTGTGGTAAAAGGCATGTATACCTGCAGGATGTTCATTTAACTTGGAAATCCAACCCTTTGTGCCCTCCCACTGGTCAAAGTGCTCTTCGGTAAGCTCTTTTAGGCCAGGTATTGCACGCTCTAATTTTTCCCATACGCCCAAGTGATCCCCTACATTTAGCATTAAGAGCACGCGCTTCTTTTGCACATAGGGCATTAACTTCTCGATAAGCGCCTTAAAGAGAGCAAACTGGGCACCTGCGCCACCCACTGTAATCAAGACTCGCAGAGGGGCATCGCTAGAAAGTCGCTGCCTTCTTAGAATATTATCCCCCTCTAGGCTCTCGAGTATTTCTGCATCGATGTAGTGCCCCGTCATGCTGATGGCCTCTTTGGGCATGGGCCTAAGCACTGTGTCGCCCTGCATGCCCTTAAGATTTCTGTAACCCCAATAGCTTGAAGGTGTTTGTACGGTGTGCAATGTGCCCTCTGCCAAATGCAAAGCCATTGGCCAATTATCTGGAATGGCGTTTACTACTTTTGTCATGCCCGCATGAACAGCTGCTTGTGCAGGCCATACGTGAGTCCCAATAAAGGGCATCTCCTTGGGCAAGTTTTTAAAGATTGGTGTCATCAACTGAGTGGTATGCCAATCTTCGACGTGATAACTCAATTTGCGAAAGCCTTCGCTATTTAAGGGTTCCCAGTAGAGCTTGTTGAAGAGCTTATACTGCTGAGACCACCTTGAGCCCATGGCATAGAGCCCGTTGAGATGGGCGACAATTTTTCCACCGGTGGTCTCTTGGTACCGGTGTAAGTCGAACCAATAGGGTCTTATGCCCAGTGCATTGGCAGCAGATGCCATGGCGATTGCAATGCGATAATGTCCAAAACCCATGCGGATATTGCCCACAATAATGCTTTTTCTAGAGTCAAATACCGCACTTTCTGGGGGGGTGCCATTTACTAAAGGGTCTCCATTTAAGGCGATATCCCAAAGACCTAGGGTTTGGCCCAATTGAGGGTGTTCCATTAGTTTTAGTACATATTCACCTTGGCTATCGTCTCCAAAGCGCTTTACACACCCTCGCGCCTTTTTTTGAGCTCTATTGACAACCCTTGGGTCTATTGCATTTCCAAATACTTTCATGATTCACCTCTTGCCTCTAAAACGTAGATTCTACTTGCAAAATCTTGAAAAAGCCTCACTTGATCGTTAAAGCCCATGCCGCAAAAGCCCTGCTTTAAGCGGATACCGCCATGCATTAATAGGGCCCCAGACACTTGGTAGGTCTCTTCTTCACCTGGAATGGGGTAAAACTGTTCTGCGACTTGAAACCGCAGCGAACCTTTGGGCAATGGTATGGGCGACACTGCGTTGACTAAATCGCCAAAGGTGCTGAGCGTATGGCTTTGTGTCACACTGGAAACCCTATATACAAGGGATTCGTCTAAACCTTTTAGCACCAGTCTCAAATCTGGCGCATTTGGCATCATTAGACCTTGCACAAGAGCTGCAACTGCTCGCCTTTTGTCGGGTGAAACGGCAATCCAAGTATAGCTTTGCCCTTGTTCTGGGTTGTCGTCGCCATCTATGCGATAGAAGGTGCCAAACTGTAACACCTGTCTCCACTGTTTATAAAATGCGATATGCGCCTTAATCGCGTTTAAGTCCTTGGCGCTTTGATGGGCCAGGTTGAGCTCATAGCCCAAGAGTCCAAAACTAGCGACGGTTTGGCGGGTGGCCAAAGGTGTTTGTCTGAGGGTTTGATGATTGGGCACATCTGACACATGGCTTCCCATGGTACTGGGTGGATAGCCAAAACTATAGGCGGTTTGCATATCGCGCCTAGAAAGGGCATCGGTGTTGTCACTGGCCCATATTTGTGGCATATAACAAAGCATGCCTAGGTCAAAGCGATTGCCTCCAGATGCACAACTCTCGAACAGCACGTGAGGGAATTGCTCGGTTAGCCTTGTTAAAAGTGCATACAAACCTAAAACGTAGCGATGGGCCAAGCCACTTTGGGCCGACAGTGATTTTTCTGTCATTGGACTATAGACATCTGTCATAATGCGATTCATGTCCCATTTGACGTAAGTGATGGGTGCGTTTTTTAGCATATTTGAGAGTTGGTTGTACAAGTGCTCTTGCACTGCTGGTTGAGAGAGGTCGAGAATCATTTGGTGACGCCCGAGACTTTGTTCTTGATCTGGAATTTGTAGAGCCCATTCTGGATGCTGGCGATAGAGATCGCTATCTGGATTTACCATTTCGGGCTCCACCCATATGCCAAAATCCAAGCCCATGCGGTTGAGTTGTTCGCCCAATCCCTTTAGACCCTTGGGCAGTTTATCGAGGTTGGGAGACCAATCGCCTAAGGCCGCTTGATCATTACGACGCTTGCCAAACCATCCATCGTCGAGGACAAAGAGTTCTATGCCCAAATTTTTGGCGCGTTTGGCCAGCTGCAATAGGCTTCGTTGATTGAAATTGAAATAGAAGGCCTCCCAGCTGTTGATTAAAACGGGACGAGATTTGTACTGCCAAGTGCCACGCACAATGTGTCTTTGAACAAAATGATGCATTTGCCGACTGAGCTGAGAAAAACCGCTATGCGAAAAAGAGAGTACCGCTGCTGGAGATGGCCAAGAGTCGCCCGGCAGTAGAGGCACTTTCATACTATCTGGCCTAACGCCTTGTAAAACCCTTGTTGCACCAAAGCTGTTGACTTGCACAGAGGCATGCCAATCCCCACTGTACAATAGATTAAAACCATAGCATGCGCCAGCAGACTCAGTGGTTTTGGGGCTGTGGAGCATAAAAAACGGATTCATGCGATTGCTTGAAACCCCTACCGAAGCGCCCAACTGACACATGGCACCCGAAACAGATTGCTTCTGAGGGTGCATTTCTCTGGCCCAAGCCCCAGAAAAACTGGTGATTTCAAGATTGCTATGAGGCAAATCGAGCTGCTGGCTCATCAACTTGTTCAAGTGGATCTGCCTTTGACCATTGTTCACAAGAACGGATCTTCTCACAATGCAGTCGGCAGATGGAAACACGGTGTAATAAAGTTTTAGAGCACAAGATGTATAGGCATCGTGCAAGATGATTTCCAAAGTCTCCACCGAATTTTCTTGTGTTTTTTCTGCGCTACTTAAATCGGCACCTAAATGGGGAAGTGGTAGCGCTTCGTAAAGAGACCATTCTGGGGTTGGCCCCAATCCATTATATAGGGCATGGGAAGCGTACTTAAAATCTGAAGTACTTGCACCAGCCTCTGTGGTTACTGAGACAAAGGGCTCTCGCACGTCTCCTTTGCCACGACTGCTCAACTCCTGTGGCAATACTTCGAGTGCCAATTGCGGTATGCTCTCGGAGTAGGCAATGGTATTCCCCGGCCCAAAGGCCGACTTTAGCCCTTGGGTTTGTGCTAATCCCTGGGTGTGTGCAATTTTTACGCCGTAGTATAAGTGCTCTAAATGACCAGAATCCAGCTTTGCAAAAGCATATGTGGTGGCGTTTGTACTTAAGACAAATAGATTTTGATCTGCTTGTATCATGATGTGCCTCTCTCCGATACGTCTTTTGCCATTTGATCTAACAGCGCCTCAGATAGACGGTATTTCTTTAAGAAAAACAGCAATGAGATCACAAGGCCAACCATTGGCACGATAATCATCAACACGCGTAGGCCAAGCAAGGTCTCAGCGGTTTGAGTGGCCGCTTTTACATCGAGGCGAATAAAATCTAGGCCCACCCCTGCGATTAACACCGATATGGCCGAAGCGAGTTTTACCACAAAGGTCTGAAGCGAAAACACGACGCTCTCTGAACGCTGTCCCATCTTCCACTCGCCATAATCCACTGTATCTGCAAGGAAGATTGTGGTCAGAACAGTAGCGACGCCAAATCCCATAAAGATTACCACCGCAGAAATACTAAGAAGTGCCATATGGCGAATATTAAAGCTGCCCATTAAAAACAGCATGGTATAGCCAAAGAGGGTTAAGCAAATGGCCGATGTTAAGAGTCCACGGCGGCTGAGTTTCTTGCGCAGTAGTGGCACTAGCATCATGGCGAGGATTTGCGCAGCGCCGCCGACGGTGCCAAAGATACCAAAGAGTGCTGCATTGCCAATATCGAATTGGAAAAAGTAGAGGGCGAGTTGTTGTGTCAAATAAAGGGATGCATTGAAGATAACTATAGCTACCACCACCACGAGGGCCTGATCATTTTTTGCAATTGCCTGAAAGAGCTGCTTTAAAGTGGGACTCTTAGTGGCGGGTGCATGTCGCTCTTTAACTTGAGAAACCGTCACAGAAATAAGGGAAATAAACATCACTGCGATTACAGCTGCCAGCACCATAAAACCCTTGCGCTGATCGCCAGCGCCCAATAGGGGCACAAGCGCCATCGTCAGTGCAACTGGTAAGGCAAAGCCCACCCCTGCGCAACTTCTGGCAATTACAGAGACGGATTCGCGCTCTTTTCCAGCTGTCGTAATCGCTGGAATCATCGACCAGAAGGGAATGTCCATCACCGTATAGGTCATGCCCCATAGAATATACATGGTGGATGCATACACCAACAGCGATAATCCTTCTAGTGCGGTGGGCACTGCGAACATGGCGACCAATACCACTGCATTTACAAGGGTTCCAATCATCAGCCATGGTCTGAATTTTCCATATCGCGTGTGGGTCTTTTCTACTACAATGCCCATCAGTGGATCGTTAAAGGCATCAAAAACCCTCGCTGCCATAAACAGCACCCCAATAAAAGTGGCGCTGATGCCCAAAATGGTATTGTAATAGTACATCAAAAAACCTGCGACCAATGAATAAACTAGATCTTTGCCTACTGCCCCAAGTCCGTATGCCGTTTTCTCCCTAGCGGATAATGCCTTCATATGAATACTCCCTCCGATTCACAATTGACGATAAAGTCGATTACTGTTACTTCTGAACCCATACGCTCAATCTCTAGTTTTCCAGCACCCCTCTCGCCGCGGTGCATTTCCTTGGTTTTGACGTATGTTCCCCCCATGCCACCTTGCAATGCGATTACTTCTGGTCCTATTAATTCAATTGACCCTGTTGCCTTAAGGCGCACCACACTCTGGTCGTAAGGCAAATGCATCCCACTGCTATCTACACTTTTAAATCGCACACATGCCACATCGTATGTTGGCCCCTCAAAGAGATGGTTTCGGTCGACATTCACCTGTAAACGCGGCTCTCCCCCGGTTCCCAGGTGCATCTTTCCAAGTACTGTGTCTTCATGCAAGGCCTCTATGGTGTATTGGGTCATTGCATCTCCCCAATTGCCAATGTATTTGCTGTACAAAGGTAGGCCTGCAGACAACTTGAAGCCATCAAACAACACAAGCCGCGCCGCCAAAAGCCATGCCCATACCGGCAAGTGTTCCGTGCCATACTGGGCACCTGCATACAAGAGCTTCTTAATGCGCTCTGCCTTGTGATGTGTATAGCCCTCGCCATCGGCTAAGGCGCTGCCCACTAAGTCTTGCAATACAAATGGCGGATTAGTGAGGCCCTTAAACACTTCTTGCTTTGAAGATGCCCTTCGATAGCACCCTACCTTGATGTCATTTTTATAGAGATTGAGCCTTTGTGCATTGGTGTAAATAGAAATGGGTCCCATTGCCCCTGCAGGATAATCGCCAATATGAAGCTCGGAGTCAATAGCCATTACAAGCCCTTGGTCTAATGGCTTTTGGCTACTATACACCGCTGCCGCCAACTTGTGATTTCTAAACATATCCAAAATGCCATGATGACAAATGCCATCGCCACTTCCAAAATCCTTATGTGTATTGTAGTCGAACATACACCAGGCAAAGCCCCCTGCAACCCCTGCTTCAGTTCCTATATCGCTAAGTACTCTCGCATGTCTTCTCGCGTGTTCAGCTCTGTGCTTGATGCTATCGTAGCTCTTTGTTGGAAACATGTGCCCATTGTATTCACTGACAAGATAAGCAGCTTTGCGATTTGAGGTGACCTTTATTCTAGGCAATATGCCCTTTTGCCCCTTTGCCACCGCATTATACGAAAAGTCGTTAAAAGTATATACATCTTCTAAGAGCTGGCTGTTTTTTAAATATCTCACCCCACCCGTCTGACGGCTGGGATCCAGTTTTCTGGCCCATTGATTTGTGGCGCTATAGAACGCTTCTGAATCTACAGATTCGTTGATTCTAACACCCCAGAGCACAATCGAGGGGTGGTGCCTATATTCGCAGACCATCTCTCTCACCATGTGTACTGCTGTCGCTTGCCATTGGTCATCGCCAATGTGTTGCCATCCTGGCACTTCGGTAAATACAAGCAGACCCAAGGCGTCACACGCCTCTATAAAGTGATGGGACTGTGGATAATGTGCCGTACGTACTGCATTCATCCCCAATTCGCCCTTTATTATGTGTGCATCGTGCCACTGAGGGCCTGCGGGCATTGCATACCCCACATAGGGATAGCTCTGGTGGCGATTGACACCCACTACTTTTGTCAACTTGCCATTGAGGTGAAAGCCCTCAGCATCAAAGTAAGCCTCTCTAAGTCCCAAATCTACAATTTTTTCGTCAAATACCCCAGCGGTGTCTTTTGCGGTTATTTTTAATCGATATCGCCTTGGGTTGTGCAGGTCCCAAAGGTGCCACTTATGACCTGCTTGTCCAGGCAGCGCTAAAGTTATGAGCCAAGGCATTTCGCTACGCAATTGGGATATGGGGATTGTTTCGTCGAGAATCGTCTCCCACACACTGCAGTTATCGCTTGTCATTTGATGCCAAGTGTTAAAATCAGATACCATGGGCATCTCGTTAAGCTCAAATCGCAAAGCAAATGGAACCGCTTTCGAGATCATCTCTTGCATACAACCAGAATCCATAGAAACGACGATCTTTGGTGCATCTGTGAGTAAATCTTGTCCGTAGGCGTAGACATCGCCAATGCAGACTTTGGGACTTCGCTCCAGATAAACCTCTCGGTAAATGCCACCATAAGTTAAGTAGTCTACCACATGTCCAAAAGGTGGACAATTCAGCTGCTCTGAGCTGTCGAGAGATAGGCTTAACCAATGGGGTCTTCCATCTAAAAACTGCTCGGGAAGTTCCACCTTAAAGCCTGTATAACCCCCGATATGGGCACCAATTTTAACGCCATCTAAGTAAACGTTTGCCACATGCGCAGCACCTTCGAAGCGAATCGACCAAATATAAGGGCTGTCCGTTGATTCGCCTTTTGGGAGTACTACTTCTCTGCCATATCCCCACAGGCCTTGATAGTGCTGTTCTGAGAAATAATTGTAAGGGGTTTCAAACACCGTATGGGGCAAACGCACTTGCTGCCACTTTGAATCCCTTTGACCAAACTGCATCGCCTTGTCAAATTCCGGGCTGAACCACCATTGATCATTTAGAGGATAACGTCTACGAGTCATGTTCTGGTCCTCAATCCTTGGAGTAAAATATCCATCATCTCTTCAAGTGCTTCTGTATAGGCAATTCCAGCATTCATTAAGGTTTCACTATCTAAAAAATGCTCTATGCTCGCCTCGACCATAAGTTTTAAAATGGTCACTGAAACCGGTCGAATAACGCCTTCTTCTACCGCCTGATTCAGCAGTTTTATGGTTGGCTCCCACTCACCTTCAATGCGCGTTTGAATGGTTTTAAATAGCTTTGGATATTTTATAGCCACTTCGTGAAACTGCTTATAATCTATGTGCTTAAGACTTTCTGGCATCGCAATAATCACCTGCTGAATTTTCTCAAGGGTGGTCAATGTAGGGTTCTCGATAATCTCCCTTTCACTGGCCTTAATGCGCTTAAACCCTTCTTCGATTAGCGCACTCAGCAGGCTCTCCTTATCTGGAAAGACCGTATAAATTGTCTTTTTGCTAATGGCAAGTGCACGACTCACATCTTCCATTTTCATGCGCACACCGCTGCTATTAAAAGCTTCAGCTGCAGCCTCAATTATTTTATCGCGCAGCAATTCTGTGGATTCGCTAAATATCTCAATATGTTCACGCATAATGACCTCCAAGATACAGTGCTATATTTATAAAACACCGAAAAAAAGCAGAAACCAGGAAACCGAATTCGGTTTCCTGGTTTCTATCAAATCATATCTTTACCTTTTTGTAAAG
>CALFXQ010000253.1 GCA_937958285.1 uncultured Fusibacter sp.
CGAGATAAATTTGGTCTGCCTTTTGCCCGATGCGCTGATTGACGCGCCCTGCAATATCCCGGTAAATTCTCGCCAGGGCATTTTCTGGTACAATGCCCATGCCCACTTCGTTTGTCACCAGCAGCATGCGCCCATCGGTCTCCCGCACCGCATCTATTAGCTGATCCACCTGCTCTACAATCGCCTTTTCGATCTCCGATACCCGGTCGGGAGGCAGTGTGTCGTAGTCTGGCATATCTTTAAACATCAAATTGGTCACAAGTAAGGTGACACAGTCCAACAAATAAAGGTCTTGTCGACCCTTTCTGGCCCGGATAATATCCCCTAAATCTGCATAAGCCTCTAGTGTTTCCCATTCCTTGGGCCGCTGAGCACGGTGGAGCTCTATGCGCTCTTGCATGCCAGAGTCGAAGGCGATAGCCGTGGCTATGTAGCACACTTTTCCCTGTGCCTCTCTCGCCATTGCCTCAGCAAAGGTGCTCTTTCCACTGCGCGCACCACCAGTAATTAAAATCAATTCCGACATCGATAAATCCTCGCTATCTCAAAGGTGTTTGGTTCCAGATAAGCCGTAATAGTCGGCGACAATATCTGGCAAGTAAGCTCTGTAGGCTCTTGGATTCTCGCGAATCGCAGTGCCACTGACAGATATGGCATCGCGGCTAATATCGAAAATCAAGTGATCGATATGCATGTAGGCTGCCAATACATCGCCATAAGATTCCGAAGACACAAAGGCATCTACACCCGAAAAACGGCTGGCAATTTCTTGGCACCATGCTTTAACGTGCTCCGGGTGGTAAGAACCATCGTGAGGCAACGCGTGTTCAAAGCAAGTGACCCTTAGTCGCCTCTTTGCGATTTCCGTTTCAAAAATAGCTTCAAACCACGAGAGCCGCGTTGGCAGGGGAATGGGTTCACCTTCCTTTGCCACAATGGCCACTGTCACATGTGCGGCCACAGCAAGGGCATGTCGCACAAGTGCCACATGCCCAAGGTGAATTGGCATAAATTTTCCCATAACTAATGCATCTGAATATTTTTTTGTCTCATGTAAAGTCGCATTTGTGTTCACTGTAATTATCCAATCCCAAATTTCATGACATGCTTATTGTCTCCATTGTATCACTGGGACTTCTCAATGTCATCATATACCACGTCGACCTTGGTCTCGCCCACGCTCATAACTCTCAATCCACTCTACAGCAGAGATTTTTTCTGCTAGCGCTTCAAAGAGGGCATAGGGAATATCTCCGGTCTTTTTAAAGCGAATGCAGCTCTTGCCCATATCTAGCTTGGCACTTGTGTAGTTAGGGTATGCCTCTGTAAACCAGGTGAGCAGCACTTCGTTTGCATACAAACCCAAATGGTAGACAGCTATAAAGTTCTTTTGCGCCGCAATTGCTAAAAAGGGAAGCTCCTGCTTTGGTTTGCAGTGATAGCCGCTGGGATAGAGCGCATAGGGCACCCAATAGTTGATCATACCCGAGCGCATGCCCTCTTCGAAGCCCTGTTTTTCGAGTGCTACTTTGAAAATTTCCCTGAGTTTTGCTAAGGCTTCGCGCTGTGCTGGATCCACCTCATTTATATACGCTTCTGGCGTGCTTGCATTGCTCTGCATAAGCTAACCTCCTCGGTAAAGTATATACAAAATAGATACCCACTCAAATGTAAAATCACGCACCCTAAAAAAGGACCTCGCATATTGCGAAGTCCCTTTTATAACAATTATCCCAATTAAAAGCTCTAAATGGTCAGCCTTATTTCATTTTATGAACAAACATACCCGATCTCAACTTTGGCTCAAACCAAGTAGACTTAGGAGGCATCACCTCTCCTGCATCGGCAATGGCAATTAAGTCGGCCATTGTTGTTGGGTACATGCTAAAGGCAACCTTCATATCGAGTCCGCAACGGCGCTCAAGCTCAGAGAGACCTCTGATGCCACCGATGAAGTCGATGCGATTATCTGTTCTTGGGTCTTCGATACCGAGTACTGGGTGGAGCAAGTTCTTTTGAAGGATTGAAACGTCGAGGCGATCTACAGGATCGTTATCGTCGAAGATGCCAGCCTTTGCAGTTAAGCTGTACCACTGACCTTCAAGATACATGCCAAAATTGCGCGCCGACATTGGCTTGTAAGCCTCGGTGCCAACCGCTGCCACATCGAACTTCTCGGCAATTGTCGCAAGAAAATCTTCTTTAGAGTGACCGTTCAAGTCTTTAACCACGCGGTTGTAATCCATAATAAACAGATCTTCATCTGGGAAGATTACAGCCATAAAGTAGTTAAACTCTTCTGTGCCGTCGTAGTTAGGGTTTTCTTCTCTGCGCTTAAGGCCAACTTTTACTGATGAAGCTGAACGGTGGTGACCATCTGCAATGTAGAGGTAGTCGATACCAGCAAAAAGAGCTTGTAGGCGCGCTACTTTTTCTTGATTGTCGATTGGCCAGAAGATATGTGTAATTTCATCTTCTGTAGTTACATTATAGGTTGGCATGTGGAACTTAATCCAGTCGTTTACGATGGCATTAATTTCGTCGTTTTTCTTGTAAGACAAGAAAACAGGCTCAGTATGAGCATCGCACACGTCAAAGTTGTTAATGCGGTCTACTTCTTTAACAGGACGCGTAAATTCGTGTTTTTTGATTGTGTCGTTTAGGTACTCGTCGATAGATGTGCACGCGACGATACCCGTTTGAACACGGCCCCACATAATTTGTCTGTAGATGTAGTATTGCGGCGCTTGATCTTGGAAAAGCACGCCATCTGCTTGAAATTGGTCTAGGTTCTTGCGGCCTGTTTGATACACGAGGGGATCGTACTGATCCATTTCGTCTGGAACGTCCATTTCTGAGCGCACGACGTGCAAGTATGAAAACGGATTGCCCGCAGCCATTTCTTTAGCTTCTTTTCTGTTCATAACATCGTAAGGAAGACAAATCACCTTATCGACTACGTCTTGACGCGGTCTCACTGCCGCAAAAGGTCTAACAACTGCCATTAATGGCCTCCTAAATTGATCATTTAATCGCTATTTTATTGAAAAAATTTGACGATAACGTCGATTGTCTCTTGCCCAATACGCTCTTGTGCTTCTGCAGTAGAGGCGCCGATATGAGGCGTTAACGAAATCTTTGGATGAGTATAGATTGCCTCGCACTTTGTTGGCTCTTCTTCGAATACATCTAGTGCTGCAGCTGCAATTTTGCCCGAATCTAAGGCGCGAAGTAAAGCCGCTTCGTCTACAACGCCACCACGAGCGCAGTTGACTAAGAACGAACCTTTTTTCATCAACTCAAACTGAGCATCGCCAATAGTTGCGCCCTTCTCTGCGAAGAATGGAATATGCAAGGAAACAAAATCGGCAGTCTTCAATACCTCGTCGAAATCCAAGTAAGTATAGCCCTCTACTTTAGCATCGCCCATTAGGTCGTAGTAAACAACAGTCATACCGAGTGCTTTTGCGCGCACTGCAGTTTCTCGAGCGATGCGACCAAAGCCAATGAGGCCCAATGTTTTGCCGCCAAGTTCAACCCCAGAATATGCATTTTTATTCCACTCGCCATTTCTCATGGTTACATTGGCCATGTGCAAATGGCGTGCAATGGTGAACATGTGGCCTATTGCAAGTTCTGCTACGGAAGCCGAGCTCGAGTTTGGCGTATTGCGCACGGCAATACCCTTAGACTCCGCATATTCATAATCGATATTGTCGATACCCACGCCAGCGCGAATGATCAACTTAATTTTTGAGCCTGCAATTTTGTCGATAAGCGGCACGCGCACTTTTGTTTTGCTGCGCACAACTAAGACATCTGTATCTTTTAGCGCTTCAACTAAGGCCTCTCCTTCGAGATAGTCCGTTGAAATTTCGTGACCCATGTCGAGCAGCTGCTGAACGCCCGATTTATCCATGCCATCATTTGCTAGAACTTTTAACATATTTCCCCCTTTGCGTGAACACTAATGGAATTGGCGAATTATAAACCGAGAATATCGTCGATCTCTTTGAGTAACTCTAAAACGGTTTCCATTTGCGTATCTGCCATATGGGCAATACGGAAAGTCTTCTCTTTAAGGTCGCCGTAGCCGTTAGAAATCATCCAACCGCGCTTGCCCAACTCTTTATTGAGATCGCCAACATTGATACCGCGTGTATTGAGGAATGTAGTGAGCGTATTCGACGCATACTGCTCTTCTGGAAGCATCTTGAAGTTTTTATTGCCCCATTCGCGAACGACTTTTGCCATTTCTGCATGGCGCGCAAAACGGTTTTCGATGCCTTCTACCTCGATGATTTGCGTCAATTGGAAGTCGAGGGCAAACATGTGAGGTAAAGATGGCGTCGATGGGTACTGGTAGTCTGCTCTTACTTTATCTACGAGTTCGACCATGTCGAAGTAAAGGCCTCTGTTCTCAACTGTAAGTGCGCGTTGGTACGCTTTTTCAGAAACAGATGCAATAGAAAGGCCTGCAGGTAGACCAAGGCACTTTTGAGTAGAAGTTACACACACGTCGATGCCCCAAGCGTCGACTGGAATGTAGGCGCCACCTAAAGAAGAAACTGTATCTACTGCGAAGATCACATCGGGGTATTTGGCAACCACTTTTGAAATTGCCTCAACTGGGTTCATAATGCCGCTTGATGTTTCGTTGTGCGTCACAGTAACTACGTCGTACTTGCCTGTTGCCAACGCTTCTTCAACCATTTCTGGCGTAGTTGGTTGACCGAGCTCTGACTTAAATTTGTCGGCAGGGATACCATTAGCTGTACACATTTTGTACCATCTGTCGCCGAATGCTCCCACTGAAAATACTGCCGCACGTTTTTTTGTACAAGATTTAACAGCCATCTCCATCATGCCACTGCCTGAAGAAGTACTGAGAACAATTGTGTTTTGTGTAAACATCAACTTTTGAAGTTTTTCTGAAATGCCCTTTTGAAGCTCTGTCGCTTCTTTGCCACGATGGCTAATTTGCGGTGTGGCCAATTTTAAAAGCACGTCTTCTCTGCAATCAACTGGACCTGGAATAAATAGTTTTTTATGCATTTTTTCCTCCTAAAGAATTAGCACTACCGCAAAGGCGGCGTTTTAGCGATGTACTTTTTTAAGTACACTCTGGCCTATTTAATTTGCACATGCTCGCTGTTTAAATCATAACATGTGACCACTGTGGACTCAACCGGTACGCGTTATGAAAACGTTAACCTTTGTTAATATTCAAGCAAACACAAAGCGGGATAACGTTTTCACAGACATTTTAAAAAAAATGTCCACAGACATATTCAATCATGGACATTATAACAAAAGCATTTAGAAAATCCAACCTTATTTTACGAGAGTCTCTGAGAGTTCTTCTTATCAATCCAATCTTTTGTCAGCGCCATCAACCGCTCTGTTTGATTTTGCTCTGGGTCATCTAGACAAATTGTAACCAAATCTTCAAAAAGAGATTTGAGTAATTGAGGCTCATTCCTAAGGGTGTCATATGCCATCATCAATTGGTGCCCATCTACCCTAAGGGCTTTTCTGTCAAAAGGCGCCTTTGTTTCAAGTGCATCTAGCGCAATTGTCTTTAGGGCATCGTGGTAAGCATAGTCTGTGAGAGTCCCTGTGGCAATCTTATCTGCAAGTAGAAAAGTGAGCATAAGGGCTACAACCTCACGCAGCGACTGGCCCTCTGCAGACTCCTTTTGGCCCAAGCATGCACCGCCTTTGCCAAAGGTCGTGACAATGCGATTGATCCACCGCCGCACTGCCCGAGACTCTGGAACTGGTCGGAGCATGTGAAGATCAATAATGGCGCTGATTGTGATAACCTCTTTTTTCGAGAATTTCAGCCTTTTAGCAAGGGGATCGAATAAGGCGATGCTGTGCTTTTGATGCTGATAATAATGAGAGATTCCATTCTCATCGACGCTCTTGGTAAAGGGCTTACCAGCATCGTGATATAAAGCTGCCCAAATAAGTTGACATTTCAAGGTGCTGTTCTTTAAAATCTCCTCATCTTGTAGCAGTCGCATGCGCATACTGGCTTCTGGCAGTGCTTTTATAAGCTGTATGGTGTGTGTAAATGCATCGAAGCGATGCGCGGGGTGCCCTTGATCAAAATGGACTAGCGCTGATAGCTCGGGCATCACAACATCGAGCACACCTAAATCCACCATTGAGCTGAGGGCCATTTCCACATGGGGCCCCATAAGTAATTTGTCCATTTCTGCCTTAATGCGTTCACCACTTACGCCATCTAATTGAGGTGCTGCTTTAATCGCCGCTTGTAGATGGGGGCAGAATTTAAAGCCTAGCTGGCTTTGAAAGCGAAAGGCGCGCAATTTTCTTAGGCGGTCTTCACCCATCCTCAAAACTGGGTCTCCAACGGCGGCAATAATACCAACTTCTACTGCGCCAAGTCCATTAAAAGGGTCTTTTAGTGCGCCGTCTTTATCGATGGCCATAGCATTCATGGTAAAATCGCGCCGAGCTAAATCTTCTTGAATAGAGCTGGCAAACACGACTTGATCTGGTCTTCTACCATCGGAATACGCGCCATCACTGCGAAATGTGGTGACTTCTATGGCTATATCTTCGAGCATCACAGTCACTGTACCGTGAGCAATGCCCGTTGGAATCACATGTTCAAATAATTGCATCACCTCATTTGGGGATGCAGATGAAGCCACGTCGTAATCGACAATTGGCAAATTGAGCAGCGCACTGCGCACTGCGCCACCGACTAAATACGCCTCATAACCATGGCTCGTGAGGCGATTGAACAAGTATTGCAACCCCTTCACATTGTGGACATTCCACTGTCTAGACATCTTTCATGGCCTCCAGAAAATTCTTCGCATGCTAACAGTAGTATATCATAGAATTTGGGGTATATAGTGTGATGCACGTTGTCTAGCAAAGTTCGAGGTATCCAGATGTTAAAGAGCATTTATAACCAATTGCTGCTGGCGCTAATGATTATGGGTGTATTAAATGTACTCGTCATGTCTACACTCTATTTTCAACAAGGGCAAGTCCTTATAGAGCAGTCCAATCTTCAGCGCAAAAGCTATGTTCAAGACTACTTGAGAAGCGCATTAGAAGAACCGCTTTACAGCGCAGAAAAAGTGGTTTCACACCTAAAAGATCTGGTAGATGATACATTTGTCAAAACTACAGCTCCCGAAATCAACGCCCAGATCATCGAATCTTTTTTGGTCAAGGTTGCACCAGAAGTGTCTCGACTCGCCCAAAACCATAAGGGTAGCTTAACTGCCTACATCTACTTCAATCCAGATCTAAATAGTCGGGCAATGGATGTTTACTATGCCGACCAAAATGGCGATGGCATAGTCGAACCTCAACAGCGACTACAGGCTGCCTATTTTAATGCTTCTGATGCTAAAAATCCCGAAAAGGCATGGTGGTTTGGCGCAATAAACAGCGCGGATGCATTCTGGAGTGCGCCCTATGACTGGACCTTCGACAATGGTCAGACCAAGACTTTTGTGTCTCTTACAAGGGCGATTTATGTCGATAATCGACTATTAGCCGTGGTGGGCACCGACCTATCTCTCGATTATCTCACACAATTATTGAGCCATACAAAAGCGCTAACTGGCGGTAATCCATATCTGTTTTCCGCTGACAATAATGCAATTTATGTACCAGAGACCTTTACAGAGCTCTCACTTAAAAATGCCATCGATTCGCCAAGCGCTTATGAGCGCCTAACCATTCCCTTGCACAATCAATGGGAACTTGGTTTACTGACGCCAACATCGGTGGTGCAGCTCACATATCACGCATTTCTAAAGTGGCTGATAACATCTGCACTTATTGTTATTTTACAGGCAATTACCCTAGCAGCCATTGTGAGCCACTACCTTTCCATGCCTCTTAGAGAAATCGGAAAGAGCATTTCAGACACCTCTAATTTGCAATATGGCTTAAAACTTCCCGACAATATTGTGAATCGCAACGACGAAATTGGCTCTGTGGCCAAGTCGCTGATGTCGATGTCAAAGTCCATTTTAAATCATCTCAACACCATAGAATCTCAGCGCCAAACCCTACAGTACATCCACCAACGCGATGATCTTACCCACTTGCCAAACAAGGAGTTTCTTCATTTTCAGAGCAAACCACTCGAGATTCGAATGCACAATCAAAGGCATCTCGTTATCCTCTTGAACATCGATAACTTTCGCGTGCTAAACGGCATGCTCGGCTCTAGTTTATGCGATCGTATCTTAATCGAAATCAGTAAGAGATTGAGTGCAATTCAACCTAAACCCATGCTAATTGCTCGAACATCGGGTGATGAATTTACATTGATCTACACCCTAGAAGGAAATGAATCTAGCGCATTAGATCCGGATGCATTTATTCTTCGCCTACAGGCGATTATCAACGGGGTCTACATCTTGGGCACAGAAGACATTCACCTCTCTATTAGCATGGGCATCAGCATTTATCCCGATCATGGGCTTCATCTCGACGTGCTTATTAAAAATGCCGCCATTGCCCTCAATCAAGTGAAAAATCACAATAAGAGCAGCTTCTCTTTTTACGATCCAAGAATTTCAGAAGTGACCACCGAGCAATTCGAGATGCTTAAAAAATTGCGCGATGCCATTGCCACTGCAGATATGGAGCTTTTTTATCAGCCTCAGATTCACGCCCCCTCGGGGCGCTGCATAGGCGCGGAGGCACTTCTTCGCTGGAAGGTCGACGGCGCTTACGTTCCACCAGTGTTCTTTATTCCCCTTGCCGAGGAATCAAAGTTGATTATTCCCCTAGGTGATATCGTCATCCAGAAGGCATTTGGTTTTGCGCAGAGGCTCGAACAACTCAATCACCCCATTAAAATATCGATCAATATCTCCTCAGAACAATTAACTTGGGATCATCTCTATAGAGAGCTTCTAGATGCCTCACAGCATTACTCGGTAAAGCCCAGCGCCATTGCCCTTGAAATCACGGAGAGCCTCATTGTAAACGGACAAAAATCAGCACTAGAAGTGTTAAAAAGCCTTGGTGATTTAGGTTTTGATATCGCCATTGACGATTTTGGAACAGGGTATTCCTCATTGAGCTATCTTAAATCCATTCCCTTTAATACTTTAAAGCTAGACCGCATGTTTATTAAGGACTATCCCGTCACAGACGATGGCATGATTGCCAAGATGATTCTCTCTTTGGGAAGAGATCTAGGGGCAACACTCATTGCCGAAGGTATGGAAGATGCATCACAGAGAGATTTTTTACAGGCCTGTGGATGCGACATTATGCAAGGCTACTTTTACAGCAAACCCCTTAGTGAAACTGAATTTATTGAGTACATAAAAAAGAACCACGAGGCTTGAACATAAATGCGTTCTGCCTTGTGGTTCTTTTAGTGATGCCCTTATTTTGCGTTCATTTTGACGATGCGATCCATAATTTCAATCGCTTCTTTTGGGATGTAAAACCC
>CALFXQ010000254.1 GCA_937958285.1 uncultured Fusibacter sp.
TACGACCTTTGGGTTATGAGCCCAACGAGCTGCCAACTGCTCCATCCCGCGATATTTGGCTCCAAGGGTGGGGCTCGAACCCACAACCTACCGGTTAACAGCCGGTTGCTCCACCGTTGAGCTACCTTGGAAAACGCGCCACATCTTGCGGCAACATGCTTATATTATAACATCTCAGAATACAAGTCAATACAAACTGTAATGTTTTTTTGTTTTTTTTGCAATTATGATTTTTATTGATATCAAGCGGACTTACTCCTCACCATTAATGATATCAATAAAAATTTCTACAAGCTTTGCATCGTACTTAGTATCCTTTAAATTGCGCAGTTCAATAATTGCTTCTTCTTTTGTTTTTGCCTTTTTATAAACGCGTTCACTTCTCATTGCATCATAACTATCGCATATAGCCAAAATACGACCTTCAACAGAAATTTCATCCCCTTTAAGTCCAAGCGGATAGCCAGAACCATCTAATCGCTCATGATGCTGGGTCGACATGGCATACATCTCTTCTCCAAAGAATTGCACCAGCAGATCTTTTCCCATTGTCACATGTTGTTTCATAGTTTCGTACTCTTCAAAATTCAGCTGCGATGGTTTGTTCAGAACTTCGACAGGTATATAGATTTTACCGATATCGTGATAGCAACCAGCCGAGACTAAACTTCTATATCGATTACCTGAGTAACCTAACCGCTTCGCTACTTTCTCGACGAGACTCTTTACACTTTCTGAATGTATAAGGGTATATGCATCTTTGTTTTGAATCTCCTGAAGTAAGTTATAAGCATATCTAAATCTCACCTCAGTATCTTCAAAACTATTGTCATTCAAGCTGTGAACTAATACACGGGTCTCTTTCAATGCCGAGACATGAAATACCTCATCACTGCATTTTAGTAGAATAAGCGTGCCCTCGCCACAGGTCCTACATTCATCTGTGGTCTCTATTAGACCTGACACGATGTAATAAGATTTCATAGCATCTATTGATGCAGGTGGGTTAAAATAGACGCTTCTGCCCTGTGCAATAATATATTCGTTAATCTCGATACAATCGCCTTTTGATTTGTTTATAATAATCGTCGAACCCTCAGGCGTTTCAACACGTCTATTGAATTGATTTCCATCAATTACCTTTGCACACATAGCACCCTCACTTTAAATAAATGGTGTCTTAGTTTTCTAAAGTTTTCTTATTTTATCACCATAATGACGAGATGACTACCCCTATGACTCATAAAGGTCACACCCGCTGCAAAATCTGTTAACTTTGACAAGGCCCGCTTTATACGATATACTTTTGTCAGTATATATCAACCTTTGGAGGCAATTATGTCTAGTAATAAACCACCTAGTGGCATGCGGGACTTTCTCCCACAAGATAAGCAGCTCCGCGAGTATGTCATGCGCATAATCCGCGACGAATATGCAAGAAACGGATTTACAGAAATAGAGACCTCTCAAATCGAGAATCTATCCAATCTCGAAAATAGCGATGGCGGTGATAATACCAAACTTATTTTCAAGATTCTAAAACGTGGCG
>CALFXQ010000255.1 GCA_937958285.1 uncultured Fusibacter sp.
TATAGACCTGGGCGCCTAAGGACTTAAGCACGGTTTGTAATTTTAAACTCAAATCGAGATTTATGTGCTTCTCTGCATATTCAGTGCCTTTAAAACTAATAGCACCAGGATCTTTGCCACCATGACCGGGATCTAGGAGCACACGTAAGCCGGAGAGTGGTAAAGTTCCACTATTCGATACAAATGGCCGCTTTAAATAAATCTTTATCTGACCTTCTTCACTGCTGACCCAATGTCCCGATAATGCGATGTTTTCAGGAATATTTAATTCGAGTTTTACGCGTTGTCCTTCCTTGATCATTTGATATCCCGTCGACATGGCGCCTGCGGGCAACAAAATTGTCTCAGTTGGCATAACCACTTCTCCCAAATCGACAATGACCTTAGAACCCACGCGTTTTGTAAAACTCGCAGGTAACTCTGGAACATCTAAAGCAATCATATCGTGGGTAGCAGTGACCTCGTAGCTAACGCGTTTCACTTCAATTGGCGCAAAGCGTCGACTGTTTATTTTAACATCGCTTAAGCGCATCCAATAGCCTGAGGCTAAGCGCACCATGGTCGCACTTTGAGCCGAAATTCGATCTCGCATCCCCTTAGCCAGAAAATGCGCGCCGCCTTTTGCGGTTTGCTGATAAGGAAAAGTGTCTGTGGTTTCTTCTTGTGCCTCGGCCCAATAATCGGATGACTTTGTTAAGATTGTCAGTTCCCCTGGGGATTTGCGCTCGTAGTCTATCTTTTGATAATTCATGCGATAGACGATATGGTCGAGTTGGGCTTGGTTTTGATTCCCCTCTGGCATTGGCAGTGTATAAACCGCAGAATAAAACGTGTGGGCCACTGGTGTAGTTGGGGGATTGGCATTTTTAGGAATAAGCGGTATTACTACTTTTCCAATTGTCGCCGTTACTACTGCACCAACTGGAGCCGTCGCAGATAAAGTCACTTTTTCTCCGGCCTGCCACATTTCATCCTTTTGAGGATACAAACTGGATTGAACGAGTTCTACCGATAGCCCTTTTGTACTTACGCTATTATTCGATTTAGTGGTTGTAGGCACCGTGGTAGTAGGTACGCTTGTATTCGAAGTCACCGCTGTTGGCGAAAGGGAAACACCCCTTGCAACAATGCGGGTAAAAGATTGATCGCCTTGTGTAAAGACATACTGCACTTGACCTTTTTCGAGGGGTAAGAACACGCCGAAATATCCATTTTTAGAGCGATTGAGAACTTCTTTTCCATTGACGTATAGCGGATAATTGGGATCACTGACCCCTGCAAAGTAGTATGAACTCAGGTTCGTAGTGATGTTTTTCGATGGGCTTGTCACTTTAATGGCACGTTGAGGGCCACTTGGCACTTGTGTCGTATTCGGCGAAGTGGTTGTGGGTATTGTGGTTGAACCCGTAGACGTAAGCTTAGCATAGTGATTGCCAATGGCTGCCGTAAGTGAAGGACGCGACTTTAAAAAGGCATATCGGTAATACACCTCACCCGCCACCTTGGGAAATTGCCTATTGAGCGCAAGTTGACGCTCTATCTCTGCATC
>CALFXQ010000256.1 GCA_937958285.1 uncultured Fusibacter sp.
CCCCATAAGCCATAGCGCCCCAGCTGTTCAAGGCGTCTGATCCACCGCTTGCGATCGAAATACAAGGTAATTATGAGGGTGACAAAATAAACAACGACGGCGAGTCTCAATCCATCGAATATCTTGCGCACATCGACCATATGCGCGAGTTCTCTTTCGCCGTATATCTCGGCCTTCTCGCCGTTGATAGCAACGGATACTTGCATGCTCTCTTGCTTTCCAACCACATAACCAGACAAGGCATCAATGACTACATTCAAATCTTCAGTGGTGATTCCTGTTACCTCAGAAATCTGATTCCTTGCAAATTGATACTCGTAAAAGGGCTTTAACCCTGACAACATCCACGTTAAAGCAAGGATTACCACGATTGGAAACAACAACGCCAAACCCTTAGTGATTACCATACAAAGCGGAGATCCCGGCTTTAAAGAAGCACCACGCCACAATCTTCGCTCTTGCCATTTTCTTATATCTCTATCTTTCATAACAACGCCCCTTTTTAGATGTTTCTTCTCTAGTATACTTGATTTTAGTCGGTATACCCAAGTTTTTTTCACAAGTAAAAACGCTGCAAAGGGCATTTATCTCTATACCTTTTTGCAGCGCTTATAATCTATCTTCTATTCAAGTTATGGAGCAAAACGCATTAAATAATTGACTGCATTAAAGTGTCGATATGACCTTTTACCTTCACTTTTCGATGTATTTGTGTAATTATGCCCTGAGCATCAATTACAAATGTGCTTCTTTCTGTACCATAGTACGACTTTCCATACATGGATTTTAACTGCCATACCCCATAGAGCTGTTGTACGACAGCTTCTTCATCTGACAACAAGATAAAGGGCAACGCATACTTCGATGAGAAGCTTTGATGACTCTTAATAGAGTCCTTTGATACGCCAAGAATCACAACGTCCTTGCTCTGAAAAGTGGGCATTGCATCTCTAAAATCACACGCTTGCTGTGTGCATCCAGAAGTATTGTCTTTGGGGTAGAAGTAAAGAATCACCGTTTTACCTCTAAATTGGGAAAGGCTCAGCATTGTTCCATCCCCCGAAGGAAGGGTAAAATCTGGTGCCACTTCTCCGATTTGAATTCTTTCTAAAGCCTGATCATCCACTAGATTCACCTACCACTTAATCTTTTGCAAAACCGCTAAGACCTTTTCCTCGTTAAATGGCTTCACAATAAAATTCGTCGCACCGCCAATAATGGCCTGCCTAACAATGTCTTCTTTCCCCATTGCAGTGATCATAACGATTTTAGCACTCTTGTCTAAATTTCTAATTTCTGCAAGCGCCTGAAGTCCATCCATATTGGGCATGGTCACATCCATCGTGACTAAATCTGGTTCTAGTGACTTATACATACTTATTGCTTGTAGACCATCTTCTGCTTGACCAACTACCTCATAACCGTTTTTTTCTAAGATTAGTTTTAAATTACCACGAATAAACACGGCATCATCTACTAATAGAACTCGTTTCATGGCTACCTCCTGACAAGGTATAATTACCCTGAGCGCGATGATTCAAACAACTATATAAACATAAGGGCGACGCCGGCTACTGTAATAATGGCACCTAATATTTCTTTAAACTTAACATGTTCTTTAAAGAAGAGTATACTCACAGGAATGAGCAAGACCGGTACAATAGACATTAATGTCGATGCCACTCCAAGTGATGTTAAACTTACAGCCATCAACGAGAGGCTCACACCTAAAAATGGTCCAAAGAATGCGCCCAAACTTGTAGCCGCCATGCCTTTTTTGTCGCTAAGGGCACGCTTGACTTCTCCAAAGCGCTTTTGCAAACCTAAAATCACAACAAAACCCACAACACCTGCAAGAACCCGATACTGCGAGGCTTCAAATGCAGTAATACCCACCATTCCTACCTTAGAAAACAGCAGTCCCACGCTCTGTCCCAGCGCACCTAAAAACGCAAAAGAGATTCCTTTAATCGGATGTGCGAGCTTAACGCCACTCCCTTGATTTTTACTGAGAATCACAATCGCAATACCTGCAAACGTGAGCATCATCCCCACAATAGCCATTATAGACATCTCTTCACCTAAAACAAGCCATCCAATGATCGCAGATAAAGGTGGTGAAAGAGCCATAATGAGCATGGCAATTCTAGCACCGACAATGACGAATGCTTCGAACAAGAACAAATCGCCAATAACAAAGCCAATAAGTCCCGACACAATTAAAAGCACCACTTGATTTATGGGCAAGCCCAAATGCATCCAACTCCCAGTGGTCAGCGTATTATATAGACTCAAGATTAAAAAGGCAATTACGAGTCTCCATATATTAACCGCTCCTGAACCTATTCGCTTTCCCGCAAATTCAAAGGATACCGCTGTAACTGTCCAACATAGGGCTGTTAACAACCCTGCAATTTCACCCATAAACAACATATAATTTCACATATCCTTTCGACAGTAGACTGAAGTCATTATAACATTTCGATTGGCGAAATAAAAGTTTTTTCGTATCCCCCACTTTCTGGGAGCACCGTAATTTGCTATAATATGCTAAAGACATTGGAGAGGAGATAAAATGCTGAAACACATTCCCAATCTTCTGACGTTTTTTAGAATCTTACTAATACCACTGTTTGTTGTCAGTTACTTCTATATAAGTCCTGTCGACGAAAAATTACTACCTATGTTTATTTTTGTATTGGCCACTGCATCAGATGTTCTAGATGGCTTTATTGCCAGACGCTATAACTTAATTACAAAACTCGGTACATTGCTCGATCCTCTTGCAGATAAGCTCATGTTGCTTACAGCCCTTATTTGCCTTTACCTAGACAAAAGAATTCCCCTAATCATAATTGTGCTGGTACTTGCTAAAGAATGTTTTATGATTGTTGCCGGTATGTATCTTTACTTTGCCAAAGACAAGTTTGTAATTCCCGCTAATAAACTTGGCAAGCTGGCCACAATCCTTTTCTTTGCCGCAGTTGTTTCTGTACTTCTGGGCTTGTCTCAACTCACCCAAATGATCTTTATGGTTTTTGCCCTAATCACGACTTTTATAGCGATGAGCAACTACATTCGCATATACAAAAAACAACACAGCTAACAAAGTCATTTAAAGACCCCCACAGTTTAAGACGCTTTCTATGCGTTTAAACTGTGGGGGTCTTTTGCTTATGATAGTAACACAATGGTCTCGAATGCCAACATTTTTAATGGCTTTTCAACAGAAGGTGCTAAATGCCCCTTCATTTCGAGGCCGAAGTGATTAAAGACAATTCGGCAAGCTGCAGTGCGTTTTACCTTCAGCTCTACGCCATGATGCAGTGGATTCATCAGAACAAGTGCTTGCTTGACGCTTGAGTCATCTGGCAACACCAAATTATCTAAGGATATTCGGTATGCGATTACACTAAGATTGTCTATAAATCTCACCTTTTCTTTGATCATACTTGCATTGTAAGTGTCGAAGCACTTTAAAGTCTTTCTCAGTAGAATGAGTTCTCTTGTGTATGACACAAGATCATCATACTCGGCAACTTGATTCCATTTAATGGCATTTACTGCATCAGAACTACGATACGAGTTATGGTCCATATGCTTTGTGCGCATCATTTCAGATCCCGCTTGCAAAAATGGAATACCAAAAGCCAATAAAACAAGTGATAAACCAAACTTTGTAGCTTCTTTAATCTTAAAATCCTCCCACATCGTCGAGTACTTCAACTTGTCATAGAGGCAAAGATTATCGTGAGCGCTTAAATAATTGATTGTTTCCCAAGGTTCTATGCAAAAGCCTCTATGATTTTGATCGTACTGTATAGAACCTACAAGGCCTGTCTTAATATCGTGCAACTTGGCTTTGTACCCTTGAATAAATCCATGGTCATTGCCATCGCTGTCGCCCTTTAAAGCATTTCGATAATCGTCATTAAAGAGCGCCAATTTGAGGGCATGTTGTTTGCCCTTTAAAACTTGTTTTTCCCAACTCAGTCCAGATTCTGCACCGGTCCAAGGTTCACCGTAAATGATTGCACTTGGATTTATCTGCCTGATAACATCCATAATTAGTTTTGCAGTGCCTAAGTCCATCAGTGCCATCAGGTCAAACCTGAATCCATCAATGTGAAAAACTTTCGCCCAGTGAATCAAGCTATCTACAATTAACTGTTGAACCATTGGATGTTCTGTATTCAGCTCATTTCCGCATCCAGATCCGTTGGTATAGCTACCGTCTTTAGCATGTCTATAATAGGTGAATGGCGCTAAAATAGCCAGCGGATTTTCGCCTCCACGATAGGTATGATTATAGACAACGTCGAGTACAACAGCTAACCCTTCGTCGTGGCACGCTTTAACCATCATTCTTAGTTCTCTTATTCTACAAAGTGGATCATCTGGATCTGTAGCGTAAGAACCTTCTGGAACAAAGTACTGTTCTGGATCGTAACCCCAATTATAGGCCATTGGCTCATATTCATCCACCGACAAAAAATCCTGCAATGGCAATAAGTGTAAATGCGTAATGCCCAATGCTCTTAGATAGCTGATACCGTAGTTCTTATCTCCAATGCGTTCGGCAACACCCAAATACTTTCCGGGGTAATTTAGATTTAGTTGTGGATCCATTGTCATGTCTCTGATGTGCGTCTCATATAGAATCGCCTCTTGCGGAGGAATTTGAATAAACTGATCATCCTCGAACCCCGCAACAGCAGCATCCCCAATATCTATTATTGTACTTCTCTTACTATTGGCACTAGAGGCAATTGCAAAGGGGTCAGTAACAAGATAGGTCTCTACCCCCCTGTAAACGCGATACATGTAAAACAAGTTCTTAAGATCACCTTGAATGGTCACTTCCCATATGCAATCTCCTGACAAATGCATAGGATACGCTTGTTGCCTATATGTCTTTGCATCTTTATATAAACAAACCTCTAGGTGATTGCAGTCTTTTGCATAGACTTTAAAAGACGTCGCTTCAGGTTGATAGCGATTGCCAAAGCCCATGGATTTATAATGTGACATGCACTCACCTCCTTACCCACTCCGTTTAAAGTCTCCAAATGTGCTGTGCGTATTCCTTAATTGTGTAATCACTTGAGAAAATTCCCGACTTTGCGATATTCACTAATGCCATTTGCTGCCACTTCGTAGCATCGCGATAAGACTCACTCAAACGCTTTTGTGCTTTGATATAAGCATCAAAATCTTTTAACACTAAGAATTCATCGTTTTGCTTAAGAAGTGAATCCCGAAGAACTTGAAACTCATCTCTTGGCACATCTTCGAAGAATCCGTTTGTAAGTTGATCAATAATCCGTCTAATATGTTCATTATACTCATAAACAGCCTGGGCATTATATGAACGATCGTGATAGACCTGATAGACCTCATCCGCTGTTAAGCCAAAGATAAAGATATTATCTTCGCCAACGGCTTCGCTGATTTCTACGTTAGCCCCATCTAATGTGCCAATTGTAACTGCGCCATTCATCATAAACTTCATATTGCCCGTTCCCGATGCCTCTTTAGATGCCGTTGAGATTTGCTCACTAACATCTGCTGCTGGAATCATGCGCTCCGCCAAGGATACGCCATAATTCTCTAAGAAGACGACTTTAATCAAATCTCTGACTCTTGGAGTGCGCTCAACTTTGTCGGCAACAGCATGAATGAGCTTGATGATTTGCTTGGCCGTATAATAGCCCGGTGCTGCTTTTGCACCAAACACAAATGTTCTTGGAACCACATCCATTCCTGGATGATCCACGAGCTGATTATACAGGTGCATGATATGGAAAACATTCAGCAATTGACGTTTATATTCGTGGAGTCGCTTCGCCTGCATGTCAAAAATGCTGTGGGTATCTACTGTCGTTCCATGAGTCTCTTTAATATACTTTGCCAATCTTTCTTTATTGGCAAGTTTAATGGTATCTAATCCCTCTAGGAAAGCGGCGTCCTCTTTAAAGGCCATCAACTTTTCCATAATCACAGGTTCAAATTGCCAACGCTTACCGATTGCCTTTGTAATGTATTCGGTAAGCAATGGATTGCAATGTAACAACCATCTACGATGTGTGATGCCATTTGTCTTATTGTTAAACTTGTATGGATAAATATGATAAAAATCTGCAAGTTCGCGGTGCTTTAATATTTCTGTGTGTAACTTTGCAACGCCATTAACACTTTTACTTGCCACAATGCACAAGTGTGCCATAAAAATTGTACCATTGTGGATAATGCGCATACGATCAACGGTTTGTGCATCTAAATGGTAGACATTGAACAGTTCGTCGACATATCGTCTATTGATCTCTTCAATAATCATGGCAACCCTTGGCAATAGTTCATACATCAAGTTAATTGGCCATTTTTCTAAAGCCTCGGCTAAAATTGTGTGATTTGTATACGAGCATGTGCGCGTTGTAATATCCCACGCTTCTTCCCAACTTAAGTGTTCATCGTCGAGCAGAATGCGCATCATCTCAGGAATAATCAGGGAAGGATGCGTGTCGTTGATATGTACTGCTATATGATCTGGGAATTTCTCCATAGATCGTGTGCTTTTTTTGTATGTTCGAATGAGGCTTTGTATGCCAGCAGACACTAAAAAGTATTCTTGCTTAAGTCTTAGTACACGCCCTTCGTAGTAATGATCATTTGGATATAAAACTTGAGAAATAGCTTCAGCTGTATGCTTTGTTGCAAAGGCCTTCAGATAATCACCTTCACTAAAAGAAGAGAAGTCAAACTCATTTTGTAGCGCCTCTGCCGCAAATAAACGCATGTTATTAATGCGACCGTTGCGATATCCCACCACTGGTGTATCGTAAGGGACTGCTAAGATTTTCTCGGTGTTGTGCCGTTTAAAGTGCAGCGCCCCATCCACTTCGGTACACGATACCGTGCCACCAAATTCTACAACTACACCTCTATCTGGCTTTTTAATCTCCCAGACATTGCGATTCGACAACCATCTGTCTGGAAATTCAACTTGATAGCCATTGACTATTTTTTGCTCAAACAGGCCATAATTGTAGCGAATGCCACAACCATGTCCAGCATACCCCGTTGATGCGAGGGAATCTAAAAAACAAGCTGCCAATCTCCCTAATCCACCATTGCCAAGACCTGGGTCCTTTTCAATTTCTGCAATCTCTTCGAGATCGTAGCCAAGCTCAGATAAGCCTTTTTCTACAATCTCTTTAACGTTCACGTAATCTAGGTTTTTCATGAGATTTCTGCCCGTCAAGAACTCCATTGAAAAGTAATAAACCTGCTTCTCACCGGTATTTGAGTACTCGCGATTTTGGTTAACCCAATCTTCTGTTAGCATGTCGCGAATCATAACACCTAAAGTATAGTAACGATCCCACGTGGTGGTCTCATCTGGAGATTTTGCCGTTGTCGCCTTTAAACGAGAAATATAATTAGTCTTGAATTCTTCTAGGGTCATTTTCACAGCATCCACCTCACTTCAGCAGTTTTTTGTAGAGGTCTTCGTATTCCTTTGCTGAAACAGACCAACTCACATCTGTCTCCATGGCCCTTTTAACAATACCGTGCCATCTTGGTTTATCTTTATAAACCTCAAGTGCCTCTTTTATTGTAAAAAGCATCTCATGTGCATTGGCATTCAAGAACCCAAAACCAGTCCCCGTGTCGTTAAAGCGATTGTATGGCTCAACGGTGTCCATAAGGCCACCTGTTTGACGCACGAGCGGAATACTGCCATAGCGCATGGCAATGAGTTGTCCAATGCCACAAGGCTCAACAAGAGATGGCATTAGGAACAAGTCCGAGCTTGCATAAATCCTAGAGGCCATTGTATTGTCGAAGAAAATATTTGCGCTAACCATGTCGGGATGGAAACTGTCTAAACTTTTCAATGCATCTTCGTAGTGCTTATCTCCAGTTCCCAAGACAACGATTTGGCAAGGAAGATGTACCATTTCATCGAGTACGTGCAGTAATAAGTCTACTCCCTTTTGCTCCACCAATCGCGTAACCATTGCGATCATTGGGATATCTGGATCGCATTTCAAACGCAGCAACCGTTGCAGCATCATTTTGTTCTTGCGCTTCTTATCGAGGGCATCGCTTGGAGTATAGGTTTCAAAAATAACAGGGTCCTTTTCTGGATTGTATTGATCGTAATCTAGGCCATTTACAATGCCCGTCAATTTATGTCCAATACCGCTGACCACCTCTTCTAATCGCTCGCCATAGTAGGGAAACTTGATCTCGTTGGCATAAGTCTTACTCACGGTTGTAACGTGATCCGCATATACGAGCCCCGCCTTCATAAAATTGACATTCCCAAAAATCTCAATTTTATCTGGCGTTAAGTAGCTGCTGTCTAAGCCATAAAAATCGCCGAGCATATCGAGGGGGAAATAGCCTTGGTAGCGCAAGTTGTGAATTGTAAATACGCTTTTAATCTTTGAGATTTTTGAGTCTGCATACATCCCGTCTTTAATGAGCAGTGGAATAGGACCTGTGTGCCAGTCGTTGACATGTATCACATCTGGTGTAAAAACATCTGTACAGACGGTATCGAGCACAGCCTTAGAATAGAAGGCAAAGCGCTCCCCATCGTCGAAGTAACCGTATTGACCATCGCGTTTAAAGAAGTGTTCGTTGTCGATAAAATAGTACGTCAAATCATTGTATTCTGCGCTCAATAAACCAGCATACTGACTTCGCCAATTCATCTGTACTTGATAAGATTTAACAAAGGTCAATAATGATTCTAATTCCTTGGGAAAATTCTTATACTTTGGCATTACAATGCGTACATCATGACCCATTGCCTTAAGCGCCTTCGGTAATGAATATGCCACATCTGCTAATCCACCAGTTTTTGCAAAAGGCACAGCCTCTGATGTTACAAACAATACTTTCATCCCAAAACCTCCTTCTAAACTGCCACGATAGGCATAAAGTTAGATGACGCGCTGCTCCTTTTTAATGACAAAGGGAACACCACCATCGCCCATAAGTATTTTTCGATCTCCGACTGTCACATTTTTATCTGCAATCACGTAATTCAAGTGCGCTGATTCTCCAATAACACTGTCTTGCATTATTATGGCATTTCTAACGACTGCACCCTTTTTAACGTGAACGCCCCTAAACAAGATACTGTTCTCGACAGTGCCTTCAATAAAGCAACCATTTGCGATAATTGAGTTGGTCACTTGACTTGTGGGCGAATAAAAAGTCGATGGTTCGTCTTTTATTTTGGTATAGATGAGTCCATGGCCTGTAAAGACACTTTGATAGGTTTGGCGATTCAGTAAATCCATGTTTGCCTTATAGTAGTTGTTTATGGAATTGATACACTGCGCCGGGCCAGTATATGGGAACGCGTTGACCTTCAATCTTGAAAACTGTGCAAGCACTGCTTGTTTGAGAAAATCTGTACTCCCACTTTGATAGGCATTGGTGATGATATCAATGAGTAATTCTTTCTTGAGAATGTACATCTCCAAAGAGAGGCAATAATCTTCTTTTGCTCCAAAATTGATACCCACGCCTTTAACGGCCATGTTTTGATCGACTTCTAAAACATCGAGTCCAATGTATTGACTCGCATTTTGTCCGTCGACAATGTGCTTGCAAATCATTGTAATATCTGCACCGGTGGCTTTATGTGCTTCGAGCGCAGGGGTAAAATCAATGTTCACAACCATGTAACTTCTGGTGATCAATACATATTCTTGTTTAGATTCTCTAATAAACCCTAAGTTATCTTTAAAATTTTCGATATCGCCATACCTTCTAATGGATGACGAATAGTCAACCATTGGGTGTAGCATAAAAAGACCATCGCGCTTTCTATCTAAACTCCAATACTTTCCCGGACCCAAATGGTCTTGAAGAGATCTAAACTTGTGTCTTGTGAAGATAGCCACTCTTTGAATGCCGCTATTGACCATATTGGAGACCGCAAAGTCGATGACGCGATAACGCCCACCGAATGGAATGGCTGCAATGGGTCGATTGAAAGTAAGATCTTGTATTTTCTCTTCGTTTTCACTGAGATTTATGATGCCCATTAAGTCTTTTGACATGCTGCGCCTCCACTATTCTTCAAACATTGGTGTATCTTCTGGGTTGCCAATAAGTATGATTTCGTCGCTATCTGGGTCACCTATGACTTCTCCAGGTTCGATGACATAGTCCTCTGTAACGATGGCCTTGTAAACTCTAGCGCCAGCGCCAACTTTTACCCCTGGAAACAAAATAGAGTCCTCAACAATAGCATCTTGGCCAACGAGAATTTCTGTAAAAAGAATGGAGTGCTTTAACGTACCGTGAATTTCACAACCTTCATTTACCATACAATTTTCGATTCGTGCATCACTTCCAATATATTGAGGCGGTAAATCGTCGTTTTTGGTATATATTCTCCATGAATCGTCGTATAAATCGAGAGTGTTGTCGCGATCTAGCAGATCCATATTGCCTTCCCAGAAGCTGCGAATTGTACCGACATCTTTCCAGTAACCGTCAAATACATAGCCATATAGTTTAAGGCCTGCCTCTAACATCGAGGGAATAATGTTGTTTCCAAAATCGTGCTCTGACTCTGGGTCTAAGTTGTCTTTCAACAGATAGGCTTTCAAAACCGACCAATTGAAGATATAGACACCCATGGAGGCCAGGGTACTCTTTGCGTGCTTAGGCTTTTCTTCAAACTCATAAATTCTCAGATCCTCATGGGTGTTGAGAATTCCAAATCTAGAGGTCTCTTCCATCGGCACATTTATAACACTTATGGTCACATCAGCGCCTCTATCTTTATGAGACTCTAGCATCTTTGCATAATCCATTTTGTAAATATGATCGCCAGAAAGAATCAGTACATACTCGGGATTGTACATTTGAATGAAGTTGAGGTTCTCGTAAATCGCATTTGCAGTGCCTAAATACCATTTGCCACCTTCTGCAGATGTATAAGGCGGAAGAAGGCGCACGCCACCGTGTCTGCGGTCTAAATCCCATGGTATACCAATTCCCACATGGCTATTTAGGGCGAGAGGCTGATATTGTGTGAGTATGCCCACTGTGTCGATATTAGAGTTTGCACAATTCGAGAGTGTAAAGTCGATAATGCGATATTTTCCGCCATAAGGGACAGCGGGCTTGGCTACATTTGTTGTCAAGGACTTAAGTCGTGCGCCTTGACCGCCTGCGAGAATCATTGCAATTACTTCTTTTTTCTGCATAGTCTACGTCTCCTTTCTATTCCCTATTCCTCTTTAACTGCTTCTTTTTCGCGTTGCTTGGGCCTAAGAAGTATTGCTCCTAATGGTGGCATGGTGACTCTTAATGTAAAATTCTCATCTTCGGGATGCTCCCTCATGGAAACGAGGGGTTGTGAATTCGTGATGCCCGATCCGTAAAAAAGCGAATCGTCAGTGTTGATTAACTCAAAATAAGTCGTTGCGTCTGGCACTTTGAGAGGATATTGTGTTCTCACAACAGGTGTAAAGTTAAATGCTGCCAAAACATAATTTCCAGCTTTGTCTTTTCTCATAAATGCAATAATACTTTCGTTGTGGTTGTGGAACTCAACCCACTCAAATCCATCGTATGTAAATTCGAGTTGATGTAATTGAGGGAGCTCTTTATAAAGGTGATTAAGTGCTCTAAAACATGCATTTGCTCCTTTGTGAGAGTCATAAGTCAACAAATGCCAGTCCAATTGATCCCATTCGTTCCATTCAATAAACTGGGCAAACTCATTGCCCATAAAATTCAACTTTTTCCCTGGATGAAACGCTTGGTAGGCCATAAGTAGGCGATAATTCGCAAATTTTCGCCAATAATCACCGGGCATTTTGCCGACGATTGATTTTTTTCCATGCACGACTTCATCGTGAGACAAGGGCAACAGAAAATTTTCATTGAAAGCATAGTAGATGCTAAAAGTCAGCTTCTCTTGATGGTGCTTCCTGCCAATTGGATCCACTGCAAGATATTTTAGCGAATCGTGCATCCAACCCATGTTCCATTTCAGGTTGAAGCCCAAACCACCATCGTGTACGGGGCGCGTGACTAATGGAAAGGCCGAAGACTCTTCTGCTATCATCCAAGTATTGGGATGCAGTTTGAAGATTGTGGTATTTAACTGTTGTAGAAACTTAACTGCATGCGTATTAATATCTCTTTCTGAATAAATGTCATAGCGCCCTGTCGCCATATGTTTGTGCAACATATAGGCAACTGCATCAACTCTAAGTCCGTCTGCATGAAAATAGGTCATCCAGAAGTTTGCATTACTAATTAAAAAGGCTCGCACCTCCGGTCGTTCATAATCAAAGTTCATTGTTCCCCATTCGATATTTTCTCTCAATATGGAGTCTTCAGGCTCAAACAACGGCTGCCCATCATAGAGGGCCAGACCATGATCGTCTTTACAGTAGTGTCCAGGGACCCAATCTAATATCACTCCTATGCCTTCTTGATGACAGCGATCAATAAAGTACATTAAATCTTGTGGCTCGCCGAACCTACTTGTCACCGAAAAATAACCTGTTATTTGATAACCCCATGAACCATCATAGGGATGTTCCATTATTGGCATAAGCTCTAAATGGGTAAAACCGTGATGCTTTACATAGGGAATAATTCTATCGGCAATTTCTCGGTAACTGTACCACTTATGGTCATCGCGTTTCCAAGAAGATAAATTCACTTCGTAAATTGACAATGGCTTCTCTAAAATATCACCCTTGCTTCTTTGTGACATCCACACTTCGTCATGCCATTTATATCCCTCTAATGTATACACCTTCGAAGCAGTATGAGGGCGCACCTCGGAGAAGAAAGCAAAGGGGTCTGATTTTGTCAGCTTTTTCCCCCAGGAAGTATTAATCTGATACTTATAGATCACATCGCCTGCCAAACCTGGAATCCACGTTTGCCAGATTCCTTCGGGAGATATGCGCTTCATGGGATGATCATTGCCTTGCCATGCGTTAAAATCACCCACAACACTTACGCTATGCGCATGAGGTGCCCATGTTGTAAAGCGAATACCATCTCCATCCACTCTTGCGCCCATGATTTTAAATAGGTCTGTGTGCGTTCCTTCGTGAAAGAGATAGCGGTCGAGCTCGCTGATTTCTGTGTAATTAATCATAATGCACACCTTCTCCCAGTGTTTTATTGCAGATTGCATTCCGCTTTTTCATTCATACCTCTTTTTCTCACTTTTATGCGAAATATATTTAAAAGTAACCCGCTTTTATTGCAATTCTGACGTATATACATTTATAATATAGGAAAACGCAGGAAAACAAAAGACAAACGCGTGATTTTTATGTGAATTCCGTAAATTTTTTGTCAATTGAGTTTTGAAACTCTT
>CALFXQ010000257.1 GCA_937958285.1 uncultured Fusibacter sp.
ATTTAATAGCTCCATAAATGATGTTTTTTGAAATTACTTTGATGGCTTCTTTGGCTAAGTTAATCATATAGGGAATATGAGCATCGTAATACCAACTTAAGTTGGTATCAGACTAAAGACAAACGCCTTCTTATAGTGTTCTCTACAAAAAAAGCAAAATGAGCAGCATTACGCTGCCCATTTTGGCCTCCAAAGCGACAAACGATATAAGAGTGCATGCTTCACAGCTGCGATTCATTTCTTCCCAATGGCCATCACTATCCTGTCCTTATCGATTAAGGTTTTGAACTCCTCACTAGAACTTGCGTTAAAATAAATCCAAAAGCGATTATCATACCAGCCTAATGACATACCACTTCCTCCTGTAAATCCAATTGCATTTAATGCACTCTGAACGTAGTCGCTAATGGGTTCGTTTCTGGTGTTGGCCATAACAACCAGTTTTATATCCTTTAGGTGGTCTTGTGTGATTCTCATGATGCCTGTGCCATTACCATTTACACCAAAGGTTGATAACAGGATTTCAAAGTCATCCTTTGAGCACCCATACTGCGCAACTTTAAAATTGGCTTTCATTGTCTTAGTGAAGTCACTTTCACCTGGATTCAAGGGTTCTTCGGTGAATTGATGATCCTTGACCAACTTAACAAAGTCGATGGTTTGGCTTTGATGCCCGTTAAAAGTCCATTCACGAATGAATTCAGAGGGCTCATGATAATCCCGACTATGATTTCCGTTGAGATCCAAATATCCTGTAATATGATAGCGATCCCCTGAGACCATTTTACTTCTGTTGATATCTGAATATTGGGCTAGGCCCTTATTCAAAGTGACTAAGTTACCAAATTGCTTTTGAAAAGTGGGATCAGTAACGCCCTCCATACTCACTAAAAAATTACATTTAATGGCTTCTTCACTGGAATAGGCGATATTACCACTAAAACGCACTTCTACCATACCTTGTGAGTCAGCCGTTACAAGGCCAGCAGCTTGAGTCGTCCCTGCCTTAGTTGTTATCTGTTTTGTAGATTTTATTGTAGGTTGCATAATCAGTGGTGGCGAGGTGTCTGTCGACGTTTGTGTTGAGGTCTGTGCTGAGGTCTTTGTAGAGGTCTGTGCTGAGGTCTGTGCTGAGGACTCAGTCAAAGTCTCTGACACTGACTCTGATGCTGGCATTGACTCTGGCGTTGTCGTCGGCTCAGTTATTGGATTTAGATCAGATATGGCTTCAACCAGCCTTGTGCCCTGTACCTCCGTAGGTCCCTCAGTGACTTTTATAGTTTCATTTGTTTCTATTAGTCCTGGAAACTGAAAGCCCACAAACAAGATTGCCAGCATCATCACAATCCCAACCATAGAACTGACATAAATTCTCGGTGAGATTTCCTCTAGTGTTTTCTCCAGCTGCCGTGAAGATTGAAATCGCTGTTCTGGATCGAATAGAGTCGCGCGCTTAGCGACACGCCGGGCCGACCGTATCAAGAGCTTTTGTAAAATAGTCCCGATAAAGCCATTGGATTTTGTCACAACTACGTATTCTAATAGGCTGTTCATCACTTGCCCAATGGCATAAATATCTGTGCGCTCATCGCTGTTTTGAAAGCCATATTGTTCTGGGGCTGCATATCCCGGTGTGCCAAGAAGTACGGTGTCTCGGCGTGCTGTGGTCGACACTTTTAACTTACAGGATTCCATATCAAAGAACTTTAGTTGCCCTTGACAAACCATGAGATTATCTGGCTTAATATCTCGCATAATAATTGGTGTGGGCTGACTATGGCAATTTGATACAATTTTTACCAATTGGATCATTAAGTGTAAGAGCGTCTGGATGGACAGCCCTTGAATAATGAATTCTTGAAGTGAAACCCCTACAACGTAAGGTTTTATTACAAAGATATGTCTCTCGGTTATTTTGTAATCGAGAATCGGTACAACGCCGTCAATATTAGTTGCCTTTAATGTTTCCAGCATCTGATGCCCAATAATTCCAAGCTTCATTGCCTTTAATATCAATCGTGTGCGTCCATCTGCACTTTCTAGGGCAAAAACCTCGCTCATATGACTGATGTGAATGCACTTAACCACATGATAATCGGACAACAACTGCTGCCCCCACTGAGAATCCAGTAAATCCTCCATAACAGACATCTTATCCTCCTGAATCTAGCGGACCCTAGCGCGAATTCGTTTGGTATGCAATCATTTAAAATTTTATACTCTATTCTCTCATATTTCTCTTCAGAGGCCAACCATTTCCAAAATTTTACCTTTATTGGGCCTCTAAATACAAAATTCAATACCAAATAATTGGCACATAAAAAAGCTCCCCAAGTTAAACTCAGGAAGCCACAAATACTTGAAAGAAATATAAAAGGATACTTGGTTTATTTTGAACGCGTTGAGGTTATGGTTCAGCTGATTATTATGCGCCTAATCATAGATTACTCTAGGGTCAGTTAGGGATAAGAGAAAATCTAAAAATAGATTAAGGGCATATAATGCTGCAATGGTTACAATAAAGTAGGCCATCACTAAAAAAGAATCCCGCGACTTGGCCGCATTTAAAAAACCTCCAAAAAAACCACTCCTGCTTAAATAACCTTCAAGAATCACTAAACTGCTCATTGCTTCCACAACCATGGTACCTGCACAAGGAATGATTGCAACATATGAATTTCTTACGATTGACCCGAAGTTTATGCGATAAGCAGATAAGCCTCTACTTTTCTCTGCTGTAATAAACTCTTGATTCATAACTGTCAGCATTTGAGAGCGCAAATATCTAAAAGAGACGCCATATAATCTGAAGACCAAAAAGAGCGTCACTAGGCTATTTAAAACAACAAAGTTCAAGATTTTGGATTTAAATAACAGATAGCCCTGCCCTAAGAAAGACAATCCGAGATAGCTCGAGCCAAGTAAGGCATAGAGGCTCAAGTAATAAGTCATTTCGGGGATCGACAAGCCCAAAACCGCTAAAATTCTGCATAAGCCATCCACCTTTCTCGATTTTGTGTTGATAGAGATAAGCGAAAGAAGGATTGTGATTATAAGGGAAATCAAGACTGCTAAAACAATGACACTAGCTGAGCCCTTCAAAGAAGACAATAGATGCGGCAGTATCGAAATATTGGTTGCATTTGTGGTAAATATTCGACCAGAAATAACCTTTGAAATCCACTTGAAGAAAAGAATATCGATTGGAAGATTGAGTTGGAACTCGGTTTTTTTAACAAAAGTCCCTTCTTGCGTTGAAAAGATACCTAGTTTTCCCGCCACAAATACATCCGAATTGAGCTGCATCACAATAAAGAGAAGGACCATTGCAACCAACAGTGTTACCGTCATCGACAACCCTTGCCTGATTAAATAGCGCGCCATTACCAATTAGTCCTCTCAACGCCAAATTCAACTTCTGTTAATGCCTTTATAAACTCGCCGGGACTTTCCCCTTCAAAGAAGCTAATATAGCGGTTATCTCTTCCAATTCTATTGCTGCTGACATCGACAAGTACCCAACCACTTCCCTCAATCCAAATTTCGTTCCAAATTTGAGTCATGTATTTATTATTGCTAAATATATGACCCCCAACTACTTTTGTGGGAATCTTGTGACTGCGCATGATCGCTGCAAATACATTGGCATATTCGATGGTCCCTGTACCTATAGTCATCAGTCTTTGGCCGTCGCTAAACTTCACATTGACCTCACCAATGAGATCGTAAATGCGACCTTCTTCATAGGGGATGTTATCTTTTATCCATCTCGAATACTTCTTTGCCATCGTCAAGGCATCATCACTAGGGTTTACTAATTTGTGGATTTCATTACTGTTTTCTTGAATATAGCTGAGGTCCAGCTTTTCTAGGGATAAGAAGTTTATCTTGGATTGGCCATATGAGGAATCCGCATATATCTTTTGAGGATCCACCTCAATATTGAGCCAAGTGGTGTATTTGAGTCTTTCCCTATGCCTGCACGAGATGTTGCTTTTAGTCTGATTATCAGAAAGGAATAGATGGTCTGGCTCACAATCCACAAAAACTCTATAGTGAGCAGTAGTATAGGCATAATCAAAATACCTATTGTAAATTAAGACAAAAGTGATGAGTGCTATAAGGAGCATGACTACTGTGAACGTCAGAAATTTGGGAAGTTGATATTTTTTCATTTTGCCATCACCCTTTTAAGCGGGCGAGGTCTTGTTTCCATGCCTCAAGTTGAGAGGTCGTGGCCAATGCATCTTCTAAAATCCCAATCTCAGTAAAATAGCTGGTTGTAAGGCTATTAAGACTCATGCTCTCCCTTTGCTTTCGGTTTTTCTCAATCAGGCGAATACTCTTTTCGTAAAGGGCTATCGCTTCCTGTTTTTTCCCTAATGCCAATAAGACTTGTGCCTGTTCTTCAGTGTGATTGAGCACCCAATCGTAAATAAAAATATCCTTCATGTCATAGAAAGCAAGACCAGGATCAGAAAACCGATTATTGTGCATCTGCATCAAGTCTTTCATGGCCTTTTCTGCAGATGGATAGTCTTTTTTGTGATAATAGTAAGCAAATAAGTTTTGTTGTAGCATAATATTTTCATAGTGCTGTTCAGGTAGAAGATGGATGTTAAGCATAAGCTGGTATGCATTATCGAAGTTTTTTTGCAAAATGAGATAATCAAGGGTTACAAGTTGAACAAATGGAAGACCTGGGTGTAGTGTATCAAAGGCAGAGAGTTCTTTTAAATAATCCTCGGCGTGTCTTTTGAGACCCTCCACACTTTCTTTCATAATTAAGTGGTCCTCTCGCTTTTCCAAAAAGATCACAGCCATTGTTGGAAACTCATAAAAATCAACGAAGCCACTTACTTTATTAAATACTACAAGTCGCTTTTCGGCGTGTTTGCCTTCTTGCCAAAGGGTGAAATGATCATAGGGAAAATCTGTGAGTTTTTCAAGAATGCCATTTTTCATCCAGTAGCTTCTTAACACGTTGCTATCAGACCATTGTGGACCTATACCCAGCAATAACTCCAGACCATTTCCGGGAGCAATATTATCTGCGGCAACATGTTTTATGGGTTCATCCACCACGAGTACTTTGGTCCACTTATCTTCTTTATACTGGAGCACCATACCATTTACCACGCTAGAGTGGTTGGAAACTCTATAGGTAGCAAAAATTTCTTTAGTACCATCACCACTTAGGTCCACTGATATCACCGGACTAACCCCTTTTGGTTCTATCGCCGATGCAAATTGAGCACCCTTTGGCAAGAATCCTCTTGCGATGCGGATGATATCCTTAGCTGGCCCTCTTTCTTGAACTGGTGCCTCGATCAGCATCATCGGCTGAGGAATAATTTCACATCCCACCCATACAAAACTAAGTAACAGCAGTGCAGAAACCATGATTTTTTTAATCACACTTTTATCCTCCCAAATCGTCTTAGTCGACGATTATCTTTATACTTAGATTCTATAGCATGTTATGAATTAAAGAGTTGTCGAAGGATTAAAAATGGTTACGAAAGAGTTACAGGTAGAATGAGTCTAAAGGTACTGCCCACACCTTCAGTACTTTCAGCTTCAATGCGTCCACCGTGCAAATCCGCTATAGCCTTACAAACAGAAAGACCTATACCACTGCCTCTTTTCTTTGCATTGCCCTTATAAAACTTGTCGAATATTTTACTCAGTTGCTCACTTGGTATGCCGCATCCTCTATCGCAAACTTCCACATGGGCCATCCCATCGTGAAGCCCTAAGCTGAGGGTTATTTGGCTGCTGGGCTCTGAAAACTTAACTGCATTGTCGATTAAATTGATTAAAAGCTGTTTTATTTGATTGACGTCTACATTCACAAATACGGGCAGTTCTGGATGGAAAAGCACCCACTCAATACATGCATTTTCAAGACTTGGGGCCATTTGATTATACACTTTTTTTAACACGAGTCTGAGATCTACATGAGATAAAAACAGCTCGACAGAGCCAGATTCCAATTTTGAAAAGTCCAGCAAGTTATCGACAAGGCCTGCAAGACGATTGCATTCGTCTACGATAATATCTAACCCTGTAGTCAAGGTTTCAGGGTTAGTTTTGTCGTGCTTTAATGTCACAGCCCAACCTAGGATCGAGGTCAATGGGGTTCTAAGCTCATGAGAGACAGAAGCTATAAAGAGATTTTTTACCTTTTCTTTTGCTTCTAAATCAACAAGCATCTGATTGAAACCATCTGCCAGTTGACCCACTTCGTCTGCATGCATCTTTGGGGCACGCGTACCAGCTTCTCCTGCGATCATTTTAAGGGTTGTCTGCTCAAGATCCTTAATGGGCTTTACTATACGCCCGGCAATGATATTGATAAAAATAAATGATACCATCAGAATCCCAGATGCGACTAACAATACAAAGGCACTAATCCGAGACACGACGGCTTTTAATGGTTCCAGCGATGTGATATAACTAGCAAATCCGTATAGATTCCCATCTTTTGTAAGGGGAATAAAGACTGCCAGAGCCTCAGGTCCACCTCCGTTAATCTGCCCGCGCCACATCTGACTTTCACCGCTACTAAAAGTATCTACCTCAATGCCACGTGTGGGCTCTTCAGCCATGAGACCTGACTCATTTATGGCGTATCCATTGGGATCTAAGAGCACAAATTCAGCTGGGCTAAACTGAATCAATTGCATATAGAGCTTTTCATAGTTTTGGGCTACATCATACCACTGGTCTGAAGGCCACAGCGCTAATTCAGCAACAATGCTGGCACGGGCATTTTCAGACTGCTGCATAAGTGTGCTTTTTAAGTTATCGTAGTAGTATTTATAGATACCCGCGATTAATAACACCGACATTCCCATAACCACCAAGAAAATCGTACCAGAGAACCATAGGTTCATTCGAGTCTTCAACTTCATGGCAATTTCTCCACCTTTCGCCATCTATAGCCAATGCCCCACACCGTCTCGATCAATTTTGGGTGAGATGGATTTATTTCGATTTTCTCTCTAAGTCTGCGGATATGAACATCGACGGTTTTGTAGTCGCCATAGAAATCAGCGCCCCAGACGCCATTTAAAATGTCATCTCTGTGAAGGGCTTTTTCGGCATTGTTCACTAAAAACACCAGAAG
>CALFXQ010000258.1 GCA_937958285.1 uncultured Fusibacter sp.
AATGCAAACAAAAAGATGCCTTGACATTTTAAGTCAAAGCATCCTTTTTGTTTGTATTACTTGTTAATCAAATTTGATTCCACCAACAGATTCTTAATGGCTTGTGCCGCTTCTGCATAAGTCAAGTTAGTTTTTGGCGAAATTTTTGTAGCTGCTGTTCCATTAAATACGTGGGCAGATAATACTTCTTTCACATAGGCTGTTGCCCAGTTTCCTACCTGATTATAATCTGTGTAGTTTTGATACCTATTTTGATCAACGCCTACTAGCTTTGTAACCTTCATGGCTCTTGAATACATAGTCATGGCTTCTTCTCTTGTGATTTGTTGATTAGATCTAAAGGTACCATCTGGATAACCTGTGACTATACCGTACTCATTTGCGATAAGAATTGCCAACGTTCTGTCATCTGTTTTGTTAACATCCTTGAATTTGTTTTCGTGAACCGAACCCACTCGATAAAGCCCTAGTGCTCTAACAATATACTCTGCAAAGTCCGCTCTCGTGATGGCTTTGTTTGGATTAAAAGATTCAGGATTGAAGATGACAAGTCTAGATGCCATATCATTCACGGCATCTTTAGACCAGTGTTTCTCAACTGACCTCACTGTTACCGGATTCCAAACAACAGAATAATTGGAGTTGGTCAATGAACTAAGCCTTGCATACCACTTTCCATATTTTTGGAACACTTCTGTCGGTACATGGCTGTAGGTGCCATCTGGGTTAAAGACAATACCTGTAGTGATTTTGCTTGGATCTACCCCGCCAGGAACCTCCATAATACGCTCTACATAGTTACTAAATCTACTGATTTTTACATTGTCTGTAGTCCCATCGTTTCTTGTTGTTTTGGCAATGATTTCAAACTCAACCGGAGGGAATATAAGCTCTGCGCCGTTGGCCTTTGCGACTTCATTAAACTTCGCTACAACAGAATCGTCTAATTTTGTAATTTTCACTTCAAGTTTAATATCTTTAAGCGCATCTTGAGAAATACCAAGATCTTTAGCCACACTTGAAATGGTAAATTCTTCTGCAGGGATCAAGTACTCCACATTATCACGCTTGATTGCAACATCAAAGGTGTTATCTTCAAGCTTCTTGATCATATCTCCTGTCAGTTCAACCCTAACAACATCTGCTTTTGTATCCACCACAGGAATCTGAATCAAGTTGTTTGTTCCTGATGGATTAGTATTGATTGCCTCATTAATTTTTCTGTCGATTATTTCTTTATTAACTCCGATAGTTACAATCGACTTACCAGATTCACTCGTGTTTGTCTCAGTCCCTGCATTTTCCGTTTTTCCATTGACAATAACAACCGCTGGCACTTGAGGTGGTGTTGGTGGTGTTGGTGGTGTTGGGAGTGGTGTTGGCAAAGTAGTATTATCCACACCACTAGCAGAAGCTTCTGTATTTACAAATGCGCCTATACTTGCTATTGAAGCATTGTGTGTGGCTGTTTCTTTTACTCTTGCTATAAATGCATACTGCGTAGATGCAGTTAATCCAGTAAACACTTCACTGTCTTGCCATGTTACGCCAGCATCCCTGCTAAATTGATGGAGTGTATTTGCAGTTAAAGTTACACTTGTGGCTGTCTTGCTAGCTTCTGTTGGTGCAGCTGGCGCTACTGGTCCATCCGCTTTTGCAACTGTTGCTGTTCCTGCACTGGTTATAGATCCAGTTCCTATACCTACTTGCGCTGTTGCCGTTACAGTAATAATAGTGCCGATATCGGCTTGTGCTAATGTATAAGTTGACGCTGTAGCACCACCTATTGGACTGCCATCACGATTCCAAACATATGTCGGTGTTCCTGCATTCGTTAAGGAAGCGGGATCTGCAGTCAAGACTGATCCATACTTTGCATCCCCAGTTATAGCGACTGTGCCACCGATTGCAGGGAGAGGCGCAGCAAAAGTTGCACTTAAAGTCTTATTTGTAGTCATGTTGACGCTTAATGGATTTGATGTTCCCGAATAATCGCCACCCCATCCTACAAAAGTATAGCCACTTTCAGGTGTTGCAGTAAGTTCAACTGTGGTGTTTGGTAAAAAGTAGCCAACACGTGTAGAACTACTGTTAATTTCACCAATATTGCTTGTTATTGTACCATTGCTTGGATTTGTGACTGACAAAGAGTAGGTTGGGGCTGGATCAGTTTCCCGCCATATACCATTTCCCGAAGTTAGTATAAGTTTACCCCCACTAACCGCAATACCTCCCTGAAGGTAATTACTAGTCCCAGTAATTCCGCTCACATCTCGAATAATCCAATTCGTACCATTATCGGTGGTTGTTCGGAGTTCATTACTAAATGCTCTAGAGAGATAAAGTGTCCCATTGTTAATAAGGAGACCTTGAAGACCCCCAGAAAAACTTTGTGTCCAACTTGCGCCTCCATCCACAGACCTAAATACACCACTACCAAGACCTAGGAATAGTGTGCCGTTAAAATTAATCAACTGTCCTCCAGCACCACCACTAGATGGTAATCCATTGGACACCTTAGTCCAACTCGCTCCATTATCAGTAGATTTATGAACACCGCCATTGTTAGGCGCAGTACCATTAGATGTATCAGACACAAAAATATCGCTTCCTATTTGTGTGAATTTAACTGGACTTGTTGTCATTCCAGTGTTGGAAAGGACCCAGCCAGCGCCATCATTCGTAGTGCTCTTGTATACCCCATATCCACGAGCAGCCACAAATGTTGCACCATTCAAGTGCACAACATCCGAGATAAACGTATTTGTAGTAACACCCCATTCAATCTCAGTCCAATTTGCCCCTGCATTAGAGGAATATGCTAGTGTCGCTTTGCTATTCTTTTGACCGCCTACATAAAGAATGCCCCCTATTTGGGTTACCACATAAGGTGTCCAGCCATTAAATGCTGTTCCAAAAGCGACACTCCAATTTGCACCATCATCCGTGGATAGATATAAACCCGGATCTACTGTGCCGTTTTTCAGCGCTCCTGCATAAACTGTTGTATCAACTTTTGACATAGAAATAAAACGGATCCCTGCAGTGGTAGTATCTTGAGTCCAATCGGCAAGTACCGGTTGTGTAAGCAATAGCATCAGCATAATTACCACTGCAATGTTTTTTCTAATTTTTCTAAACACTTTATGCCACCTTTCTGATTCTGATTTTATTTGAGACTTTCATAACGGTTTTCAATATCTTTTCTCACACGTACAACCTTTTCTTAATCGCCCCTAATTTCGCCTCCGTAACTGGAAGCTCAAAGTAGCCATCCAGGTTATTCTCAAAAGCCGGCAAAGCATAGCGGTTGTTGGCCGCAACCCACACCACCCGCACATGGGGGTAAGCCAGTTTGATTTTTCTCGAAAAGGAAAAATTACAGTTATAGTCTCGATCAATACGAATAAAGACCATATCCGATTGCCCTGCCCTCAGTAGAAGATCTGGTTCATTACTTTCACTTGTAATTACAAGGGGCCTTGACGCGAAAACCTTCTCACAGGCTAACAGAAAGACGTCGCACTCCCCTCCCATATCGCCAATGAGCAGTAATCTTTGATCCACACCTATCACCTCCTATGGATTCTCTGAGGTTATTTAACCACAACCCACTCAATCATTTCTAAATCACTACTAAACCATTTCTAAACAGGCCCCAAAAAAGCAAAAAAAGAAGTGCCTATAAGCACTTCTAAAAAGTGTTCCATTTTGATAAATCTTTGAGCACTGCTCTTATCACTTCACTTTTGACATCAACTCCATAAACCTCAAAGAAGGGGCCACATCGAGCTCCTCTTTAAGGACTTTTTCACAGCTCTTAAACCACTGAACCGCCGATGCCCGGTCCCCAAGACTTACATAAATCTCCGCAAGCTCAATATAGGCATCCTCCTCCATGGGGCTTAGATGAATAATGGACTTATAGACCCCAATTGCCTTATCGAAGGCACTTCTTTCCTTATACATTTTCCCTTGTTTCTGTTTTAGGCTAATATACTGGCTTTGAAGCCACTGACGAAAGGGCTCTGCCCAAGTATAGGTCTTGTCTTCAAAGTAGGCCCCCTGATAAAGCTGATCGACCCCTTCAAGGGTCTTCATTTCAAGCACCTCTTCAGACTTAGAAGTCATTTCTACAAGATCCATAAACTGCAGCATATCACAGTCTATAGAGTCCGTATTTAAGCGATAGTTCTCTCTGTTTCTTACAATAATATCCTCAAAGCCAATAGACTTCATGAGGTCCCTCACATAATGGAGATTAGAGTGGAGGTTTTGAGACGCCTTTTGGGGGTCCATGTCTGGCCATAGGGTGTCCATGATTTTGTCCTTAGAGGCGGGTTTCCCCCGATAATGTAGTAAAAACCCCAACAACTCTTCGGCCTTAGCTGTACGCCAATTGACAAATTCGCGCTCATTTCGATAACAAAGAAACTGGCCCAAACATTGAACTACACATTTATGCTTCTGGGGTTCCTGACTACGCAGGTCCCTTCTTTTAACAATTTGATGCATTTGCTTTTTAATGTCTTCCACTTCTATGGGTTTTAACAAGTACCCCACCGCATGGACCTGAAAGGCCTGTAATGCATATTGACTATAGGCCGTCACGAAGACGACATCCACACTGGGGTCAATTTCAGCGATAAGATCCGCAAGCTCTAATCCACTTATTTCTGGCATTTCAATATCGGCAAAGACAATGTCTACCTTATGGGTTTTTATAAAATCAAGGGCCTCATGGGGATTCGTAAAGGTCCCTAGAAGTCTTATCCGATCTTCTTCCTTGATTAGCCTTTCAAAGCGTTCTAAGGCTTTTTTTTCATCGTCCACGACGACGATTCTATACGGCTCTAAAGCCTTCATAGACTACCTCCATCAGGGATCACAAAAGTCACCTTGGTACCGATACCTGGGGTACTTTCTAGCAATAAGCCTTTCCCATACAACTTCAATAACCGAGTGTTAATATTATAGAGGCCAATACTTTTTCTGTTTTCTGAGACATTATTGGATAGATCTAGTTTGTCTAAATCCATGCCAACCCCATTATCTTCCACCGTAAACACAACAGATTCAATTAGCTGCTTGACCGTGATGGTCACCTTCCCACCAGAAATCAATCTAGTGACCCCATGCTTCACAGCATTTTCAACAAGTGTTTGAAGAGTCAAGGGTGGCAATGAAACATGAACGTCTTCGTCTATATCAAACGCCACCTCTAATTTATCAAAACGTGCCATTTCAATATTGAGATAGGCTTTTACAAGTGATAATTCTTTTTCAACCGTCACAAAGCTACTGATATTCTCAAAATCAAGGGTCCCTCTTAGATATTTCGAAAGGGAAATAATCAACTTGCCGGCTTCTCTTGGCTCAGTTTCACAACACTCTGCAATCGTATTCAGAGCATTATAAAGAAAGTGTGGTTTTATTTGTGCATGTAGAAATGCCAGTTCGTAGCTCGTTGTCATAGACAGAATTTTCTTAACTTGAACAAGAGAATGAACTCTGGCAATCAATTCGTTGGATTGATATGGTTTATATAAAAAATCATTTGCACCAGATATTAGCGCCTGTTCTACAACACTTGAATCGATTGTTGTTGTCAGCATGAGAATAGGCAAATCATCCCGACTAAAGACTTCCCTTAAGTTTCGGCAAATCTCCACCCCAGAAGGATCTTGCATCCAATAATCCATGACGACAAGATCTACTCCAGGGTTAAGATGAAGTTGCTTCATTAAATCCTCGCCATCATCAACAGCTATCACTGAATAATTATGCTGTACTAAAATGTCCACCATCAGCTTAAGGTTGGTTAAGTTTTCATCAGCAATCATCACTGTACTTTGACCTGTTGCTTTAATACTATACGGCGCCACAAACAATTCATCTTCATGGTTATGACTAGACGCCCTCTTTGAAGGACCGATTTCCTCAACCTCTATTTCGTCATCTTCCATTCCATCTACATAAGCTGAAAAAATAAGACCAATGTTAATTTCTTTATTATCTACATGTTGAATCTCTATTGCTCCACCCATTAGCTCTGTCAGCTGCTTGGCAATAGTAAGTCCGAGTCCTGATTCTAAACTTAAATCGTTCTGTAGAGCAAATGCCTCAAACAACTTAGCATGATCAAAATTATCAATGTTCTCCTGAGTGTAGCTTACTCTGATTTCAACATTTTGAGCATTTCCACGACCAGTTAATGTGATACGATTAAATTTGCTACTGAAAAGGGCATGATCCATTAAACAAAAGAGTGTCTGTTTCATGCGATCTTGATCCGCTCTAATAAGAGGTAACCCATCCTGAATGTCAAAGATTATTCGTGCTCCACCATCTGTATAAACAGCTTCCATTGATGCTGCTAATCGCTGTATAAATTTATTTGTTTGAATGATGCCCATCTCCAAAGTCAGTTTTCCTTCTTTTATTTTGGAGATATCCGTCATATCATTGACGAGTCGCGTAAGCCTTCTTGTAAATTCAAGAATCTGAGAAAGCTTTTGGCCTTGGCCATAAGTGAGTTCTTCATCCGATTGTTCCATGTATAGCTTTGTCACATTGGTGATCCCCATCAGTGGTGATTTTAATGCATAAGATAATTTTGCTAAAAACTCATCTTTTAATTGATCAACTCGAACAAGCTCTTCAGCTTGTTCTTCCACTAAGTCATATGTTTTACTGAGCCGTCCTGCTATCAAAAATGCATGGACTAAAATCCAAGTAAGTTGTGCTAGAAGCATCCATAACTCGACTTTACCTTTACCCAAAACTAAGTAAATACCTTCTCTGACCATAAATAGGGTCGAGAAAATAATCCAAACAAAATAAGTTGAGTAAGTATGATTTTTCAATATGCCATATACGCAGCCTAATATCGAATAGATCATGACCGCCAAATAAAATAAGATTTGAATACTCGAAATATTCGACTGAACACTTAAAGGAAAAAATATCGCAGGGAAAAAGACAAAGGATGTCAATAGCAACACTTTTGTCATCCTGTTCTTAAAAACTTCTGGAAATGACGTGTACAAGTATCCAATAAAAACACTGATATTTAAGGCCGCTGAAAAATACTGTATTTTGGTAAACATACCATAATCAAATGTAGGCCATATATGAAACCACAATTTTTCGCCATGGGTTAATATATATAGCCCACTCGTTAAAATGCACATTGAAAAATAGAGTAAGTATGTTCCTTTTTGACGAAATAGGAAGAGTACAAAAAACACCAATCCAACAGCGATACTCGCTCCCAAAAACAATAGTTCAAAGCCATATAGCGTCAATCTTGCATCTTCTAGCGCGTCTTGCGGTCCAAATAAGATTGAACTGACAATACCACTATAAGGACTGTAGTCAAAATTAGTGACTTGTATTAAAATATCTAATTCAGTTTGATCAGGATAAAAGTACACATATTTCGGTACATTCCCCATGACATAGTTGTTGCGATCAACCCCTGGCTCACCACTCATCGAAATTACTTTATTGTTAATGATGACTTTGTTTGACATGCCAATATTTTGTATTCTAAAGCCAACCATCTGATTCGCTTGTTCTTCACTTAACCGTATTTTTAAGTGAAAAGTGCCATAACCAAATGACTTGGGGAATTCTCTCCCAGTCTCATAGTGGTTCCATTTTCC
>CALFXQ010000259.1 GCA_937958285.1 uncultured Fusibacter sp.
AAGGGGTAGCAAAGTTTACTACCCTCTACGCTTTGTGATGGAAACGATGAACTACAAGCTTGGATACGATCTTAAGAGTAATCGCATCTCAATTAAGGCCATTACTAAAGCTGAATTCCCTGTCATTATTAAAGATGAGAAGGCAACATACACTTTTAAAAAGCCTGTTAAAAGCATTGTTTCACTTGCACCCTCTATTACAGAAATACTCTTTTCAATAGGGGCTGGCGATATGATTGTTGGCCGAACAAAGTACTGCACCTACCCAGCTGCAGCAGCTAGCATTAAATCCGTCGGAACCCTTTACGAACCCGATTTAGAGGGTATCTTAAACTTAAAACCTGAGCTCGTACTTGCAGCAACACATATGAATGAAGATGTGATGAAGATGCTCGATAAAGCAAACATCCTCACTGCAACACAGAAGAGTCCAGAGAAAATCGATCAAATCTACACTCTAATCGAGAATCTAGGCGTGATAACTGGCAATGATTACTCTGCACGAGCTCTTGTCTCATCACTTAAAGGTAAAGTAGACCGTATCACCGCTATCGCCAATGCCATTCCAGCAAATGAGCGCAAGACAATCTACTATGTGGTTGGCACTGGCAAAAAAGAATATACTGCGGGCAGCGATACATTTATCAATGACATCTTTACCCGTGCAGGCGCAGTCAACGTTGCCGCCGATACCACTGGTTGGGGCTACACCCTCGAAAAACTGATTAGCCACAATCCTGAATACCTCTTTGGCGAGGGTTGGGCGAAAGACAGCATGGCCGCAAGCAGCAATTATGCCGCGCTTTCTGCACTTAAAAACGACAAATTCGTCACCATAGATGGCAGTATCTTCTCTATTCCTGGACCTCGAGTAATAGACCTAGGGATGAAAACGGTCATTGAAAAGCTTTATCCAAGCTACGCGAAACGCTTACAATACTAGTTCTTTACAATATTAATTTTGACACGATAGAGGCGTCCTTAACCGAGCGCCTCGTATGTGTTTTGTTCGCTTTGTTTTTTATCTCCTATTCTAGAACAAAAAGGAATATTTATGCAATTAACGCGCTCTCGAACCGCTCAGCAGTTGTGCATTGTTCTTTTGCTCATTGCTCTTTTGCTCACGATGCTCTTTGCCATTGCCCAAGGAAGTGTCCGTATACCCATTCCACATGTGGCAACCATTATCCAGGCCGCCATCTTTGGGGATTTGCCTGGGTCTATCGAAGCCACAGATGCATTTATTGTGATGCAGGTGCGGCTGCCGAGAATCCTTCTCGCCGCGATGGTTGGGGGCACGCTTTCTGTAATTGGCGCTGCCTTTCAGGCAATCTTTAGAAATCCTATGGCTGATCCTTATGTAATGGGAATTTCTTCTGGGGCTGCTTTTGGGGCGACGCTGGGCATTGTGTTTGGCCTTGGCGCTTCGCTACTTGGTCTTAGTGCAATCTCGATGATGGCCTTTGCGGGTGCTTTGCTGACGGTTTTATTGGTCTATGCCCTTGCGCGAACGGGCAATAAGGTTTCTCCCATGAACATTCTGCTGGCGGGGATTGTGGTCAACGCCGTGCTTTCTGCCATGATTTCACTGCTGATGATTCTTTTTCAGAACGACATAGACCGCATTGTAACCTGGACAATGGGCAGTTTCAATGCCTCTGCCTGGGAGCACATTCAACTCCTTTTGTTGCCCATGACCCTTGGCTCATTTTGGCTCATGTCTAAAAGTCGCGATCTCAACGCACTTTTAATGGGCGAAGAGGAAGCCATGAATCTCGGTGTTCCTGTAGAGCGCTTAAAAAAATCTGTGCTCTTAGTTTCTGCCTTTCTCGCTGCGTTTGCCGTGGCCGTTAGCGGCATTATTGGCTTTGTGGGCCTTATTGTACCGCATCTTTTCCGCTTGCTCTTTGGCGCAAATCACAAGGTCCTTATCCCTGCGTCATTTTTCGGTGGTGCTTGGTTTCTTCTGGTATGCGATACCATTGCGCGAAGTCTTGTGCCCAATATGGAAGCGCCTGTCGGTATTGTCACCGCTGCACTTGGCGGCCCATTCTTCCTGTTTCTACTCCATACCCACAAGAAAAAAATGATGTAGTCCGATTCTGTGAAGAAAGGTAAAATCAACATGACAGCCCTTAAGGTCAAATCGCTCCGCTTTAAGTACAGCACAGAAGATGTTCTCCACAAAATTACATTCGACATTCCAAAAGGCAGCTTTGTATCTATTTTAGGCCCAAATGGCTCTGGCAAAACAACGCTGCTTAAAAATATAAGTCACATTCTCCAGCCTCAAGAGGGTTCAATTCTCTTAAACGAGAAGAACATCAGAGAGTACGGTCATAAGCAACTTGCCCGCAGTATCGCCGTGGTTCATCAAAATCAGCCCACTGACTTTGATTTCTCTGTGGAAGATGTGGTTTTAATGGGCCGTTATCCACATCTTAGGCAGTTCCAAACTGAGCGAACCGAAGATTATAACGTTGCGCGCTCGGCGATGTTGCGCACCGCTACCTCACATTTAAAGGATAAGAATCTCAAACATATAAGTGGTGGTGAACGCCAACGCGTCATGATTGCTAGAGCGCTTGCTCAAGAGACAGACACCTTATTGCTCGACGAACCCATCTCCCACTTAGATATAAAATACCAACTCGAAATTCTCTCCATGTGTCGCGCCTTAAGTCACGACAAGCAAATGACTGTTGTCACAACTCTGCACGACATCAATATGGCTGCCCGCTTCTCTGATTTAATGATTCTCATGCGCGGTGGAGAAATTATAGAAATGGGTCCGCCCACCGAAGTGATGACTCCCGAAATAATACGCGCTGTTTACGACGTCGAAGCACACATCACGCGTATTGCCGATCAGCTTCATGCCGTCTTTATTTAGACTTCTTTTGCAAAAAATATCCAAAAAAATTAAGGTGTCCCTCTTTGTAATTATCGAGGACACCTTTTGCTTTTTTGATTTTACTTTGCTTTTGATGCTTTATCTTCTATTGCTAGTTGCGTTGTTGGTCATCCTTTATGCAATCCACTGCAATGGTGAGTGCAACCACAAGCTCCTCATACTGAGGCTCATAAATTGCCATTTGATACGTGTCTCCCCATGCTAAAAATTCTCTAGAAATTTTGCCGATTGCCTCGGAATCCCGATAAACCGTGAAGTCAAAATCAAGCCAATCACCTTCTAAATAAAGGGCTGGGCCATCCTGTTCAATATCGATCTTCTTTTTAAAAAATTCCATGCGGCTTCTTAAGATCACTTCTTGTCCACTGCTAAATCTTACAACAAAGCGCGGGAGAAAAGTAAAAATTTCCTTATCTACTACAAAGCGTTCGATGCCATTTGCATCACTGACATGTACCGTATTTCCAAAAAACTTCAAATCTTGATTCACCTCATACACCGTGCGCTGCTGTTCATCTAAAATCGGATAGTGGTCAGTAATTTTAAATACCTTTTGTTTGATGTAAAGTGTTTTCATAAACAAATGCCCCCTTTTGCCTAAAGTATAGCAAAAAGGTGAACGATTCACAGTTATCTATCATGAAAGTGACCTATTCTGCCTGAAAATGATTGCCATGGACACTTAAAACGTGCCATAGGGGACACCCTATGGCATATTAAAATATCAATCCGTTGAAAATACACATATCTATTTTACTTTACAGCGAACCAAGGAACACGTCCCCTTTGGCCCACTCTGAGTGCGAGGGCGAGGGCGAAAAAGGCGACGCCGAATGCAAGCTCTATGCCCATGGCACTAAAGATTGCTTTAAGTTGCTCCGAACTTAACAATGTGCTTTGGGCGATGCGCTCATTGGCCAAAACGAACCAATAAGTCGGAAGAAAACTGGCAATCTTCAGTACGCTTTCGCCAAGAAGCATCTGTGGAACAAAGACACCGCTCAGAAAACAGGTTCCTAAGGTAAAGACATTGGCGATCGCGTTAATGGCTTCGCGATTTTTGGCAAGGGTGCCAATAAGAAAGCTTATAGAGGTGACGCTGATGCAAAATACAAATGAATTTAAGATATAAATCAGCGTGTTGACATGCCAGACTTCTTTATTTGCAAAGGCCAATGAAAAAAGTACCAATGCGGCCCAGGTCATTAGGGAAAACATGCCGTTTGCCATAAATAGTTCTAGATGAATCCGCTTTTGAGGAATAGGCGAACACATATTGCGCCTTTTGAGCTCATCTTTGTTGAATACAATCATAATGGTTGAAACGCCGAGTATGAGCACAAACATCAACGTATATGACAAGTAATTAAAGACGTAGTTTATCAGCTGCTGTGGACCACCCACTGTGTCTGTTTCTCCAGTATAGGTGTTGACTGGTATTTCGAATTTTAAGTCTTCGATGGCATAGTCCACCATCGTGGCCATCGATACATCATCGCCAAGTACCTGACGATAGTGGCCGACACGACCTAAAAACTGGTCGATGGCCATTTCGAGATAGATCTTGCTTGTGGAACCAGGCACTGAAGTGACGATTAGCTTGGGAATCTCTTGATTTGTGCCACCTTTCGCGCTAAAGGCTTCTTCAAAGCTATTTGTAAAGCCTTCAGGTATGCGGATCACATATTCCACTTGGCTAAAATAGAGGGCATCCTGTAAGAGATCAACATCTTCCTCAAAGGCAATCAAATTTGCCCGTTGCGACAAGCTCTGCTTTAATCCTTCTATCAATACCGATGTCTCTGTACCCACCCATGCCACGTTGCGCTTGGAGTCTGAAAAAGTAGTGGGCTGTGATGTGGATATATTGGACATCATCATAAAGGAAACAAAGAAGAATACCACAAAATAGATGCTGATTATCTTGAGATTCTTTTTGTAGATCTTCATACAAAGTTTATAAACTTGCATATTTTCTCCCCCTAATCACCAGGTATGTTCCCAGAGAAAAAACAACGGCAAACGTTGCAAGACCTAGCATATTTACTGAGTATCGACTGTAATCATCAAAGAAGTACAGCGCGTAATATGCATCCGTCACGAGATTCACTGGATTAATGTACTTCAAGAGTGGCAATTTTGCTGCTACAAGGTACTTGATACTGGCAAACATCATACCAGAAAGGGCAGAACCCAGCATCGAAATACTGATAACAATGGCAGTTTTAACACCTTCGTTCCCCTTTACACAGGCTGAAACAAATGCACCAAAGGCGACGCCCACAAAGCAGCTGAGGATGGTTGTGAGTACGATGAGTTGCCACTTCTCGCCAAAGTCAACTTGGAGGGCAAATCTAATATAAAGCAGTAGTACGAACATTTCTAGTATTTGTACTAAAAGCGCTGCAGCACCACTGTACAAGAACACTTTTAATTTATGCACGGGGGCCATATTCACTCTAGCCGCTCTAGTAGAAATATTTGCCTGAATGGCATTCACTTCATTTGTGCCAAAGAAAGCGCCATACATACAAGCCATTCCTAGCAGTGAGTAAAAGTAGTTGAGTTCTGGATTTTGCTTGTTCTTAGCACCTAGACTGATCTCTTCTCGAAAGGATTCACGATTTACAAGGGCTTCCACAGCTTGGGGAACCTTTTCTGGATTTGTTTTTGCAATCCGTTCAATAAAGAGCTGACTCTCTGCATATTGTTCTAGAAAAGACCTTAAGATGCTCTCCCCTAAGCCCGTCCCCGCCACAACTAAGGTTTTATCTTTTGCCAATGTTCCTTTAATTTCAATAATACCATCGACTTTTCCGCCATCTAGGGCGAGTTTTGCATCCGCTTCAGAGGCAACGCGCAGGTCCAAAAGTGGCTTTTCTCCTTCAGAAAGACTTCTTAGTGCCTCCTGAAAACCTTTGTCTTCGGCATAGTAAGCGTTCTCAATCACTACCACTGGAATTGGATTAAAACTATCTATACTTGCCAAATTTCCAAAGGCGAGTTTAAATAGCGATGCCAAAACCAGAGGAAACATCAATGTCCAAAAGATGACTGTTCGATCTCTCAGTAGCGTCTTTAGGCGATAAGTAAATAAATGTATAAACATGTAACCCTCCTATCTCCCTTAGTCGCGAAGTTCTTTACCAGTAATCTCTAAAAAGACGTCGTTTAAAGTTGGGACTTCTGAGTAGATTTTTCCAAAGCCAATTTGCTGTTCCTTTAACCCGTGTAACACCATTTCTAAATTGTTCTTTCCCTTTTGAGATTTAATCACCAAGTGTTTATCGTTATAGGTGATACTCGCTATATTCGGGAGCTTTTTAAGTGCGCTAATTTGCATTTCGTTAACTTCTAAGGCTTCAACCGTAATCTTTTCTCCAAGGGTTATGCGATTTTTTAGCTCTTCTTTAGTACCGGTGGCAATCACACGCCCCTGATCCATAATCATAATCCGCGTGCATATTTGCTCTACTTCCTCCATATAGTGAGAGGTGTATATAATTGTAGCACCTGTTGCATTTAAAGCTTGAATGCCCTCTAAGATCTTATTGCGACTTTGTGGGTCTACTGCCACGGTCGGCTCATCCATAATGATCAACTTTGGCTTGTGTGCAATGCCACAGGCGATATTGAGACGTCTCAATAAGCCGCCGCTGAGCTTTTTAGGGTAGAATTTCTGAAAATCTTCGAGACCTGTAAAGGCAATTGCCTCATTGACCAAACCTTTTCGCTTTGCCTTATCTGTTATATAGAGGCCACAGAAGTAGTCAATATTTTCGTAGACCGTTAGTTCATCGTATACTGCCACATTTTGCATCACAATGCCTATGTCTTTTTTGCTGTCATACGACTCTGGTGTCATTTCCTTGCCAAAGACTGTAATATTGCCCTTGTCGTAACTGAGAAGCGATAAAATGCAATTGATCGCTGTTGTTTTGCCAGATCCATTTGGCCCCAATAGTCCAAATATCTCTCCCTGTTTAACACTAAACGACAGATGGTCGAGCGCCAATAAATCATCGTATCGCTTAACGAGTTGTTCTACATTCACGATCATATAATCCTCCTGTTGATGTGCTTTAAACCTGCACTTTTCATACCCTTATCATACGTTAGATACTTACATCCCGCCAGTGATTGGAATCACCTTCTCAATATGACATTTGTCACTTTCCCAACTATTAGTGTATAATCAAACTAATATACGTCGCAGGATACCAATATGTTTCACAATCACGAGGAGCCCTATGCGCGCAAACCGCTTTATGTTACTTTTGCTCTTTATTATAATTGGCACGGTACTCACAATGGCGAGTCCACTCTCTAATGCAATAGAAGGTGCCGTACTCCCCATGCTCATTGGATCCAGTTGTGCTGCTCTATTACTCTATTTTTCGGTTAACAAGCGGTCAACCTATATTTGGTCAATAACTATATTGTTTACAGCGGTGTGTATCATTATGCCCGAACTCGCTTTTTACTGGCCAGTCATGATTTTTGTTATGCCCACACTGCCATTGCTAATCGCCTTTATGGTCACAACAGTACTTGGGGTCTCAAAGGTTTCTATGCTCTTTTCATTGCTGATACTCTTAATTAGCGTCGTCGCATATCTTCTGCAAAGTTATTTACAACAAATGGAAGACTTACACAAAAAACAGCTTGCCATTTTAGACAACGCAAGAGAAATGGAAATCGCGCTAAAACTACACAATCAAGAGCTTATTGAGAAGCAAGATAACGACATACAAATTGCTACCTTAAATGAAAGACATCGCATTGCCCGCGAAATGCATGATCACGCAGGCCATCTTCTATCGAGGGCACTGCTACAGATTGGCGCATTTATGGCAATCTCTAGTGAAAATCAGTCTCTATCTCCCATAAGGGAAACCGTCAGTGATGCAATGGATAGCCTTAGAAACAGCGTGCACAATCTCTTTGACACTTCCATTGATCTCACCCTACAGCTCAATCAGATTGCCAAAGACTTTACCTTCTGCACGATAAACATGAATCTCAACTATACAGACGACCCCTCCACGAGAGTCAAGCTCGCGCTAATCGCCATTTTCAAAGAGTCTCTATCGAATATTATGAGACATAGTAACGCGACAAGAGTAGAAGTGGTGTTTATGGAGCATCCCGATTTTTATCAATGGGTAATCTCTGACAATGGGAGCACTGCTCGCGGTAAAGATTTCTCTACCCATTCGAGTACACACCATGGCATGGGACTTGGCAATATTGCCAGGAGAATAGAGACTCTGGGCGGACATATGATCATTAAAACAGCTAATGGATTTACACTCTTTATGACGATTCCAAGGGAGACCCCATGAAAGTACTTATAGTCGACGACGATTTTTTTGTACGCACCTCTCTAAAGACGATTATCGAAGCGCAAGGTGCACAAGATGGCTCGCTTTGCGTATGTGATTTAGGGTGTGATGGCACAGAGGCGATTTCCTTGTATCATACACACCGCCCCGATGTGCTGCTCATGGATATTCGCATGCCCAATTGCGATGGCCTAGAAGCCGCTCAGGCGATCTTAGAAAGCCATCCAGAGGCGCGCATTCTGTTTTTAACCACATTTTCCGACGATGCCTACATTATAAAAGCCCTCCGCCTAGGCGTGAAGGGTTACCTACTGAAGCAGCACTTCGAAGCAATTGTGCCGGCCATAAAAGCCGTATACTCAGGTCAACGTGTATTTGGCGACGAAGTTGCCATTAGGCTGCCGAGCCTTTTAGGTGGTGAAGATAAACCCGATTTAAAATCCTATGCCTTCACAGAGCGAGAAGAAGAAGTCCTCACACAAATTGCCAATGGACTCTCCAATAAAGAAATTGCAGATGTGCTTTTCTTAAGCGAAGGGACCGTAAGAAACTATATAAGCACATTACTAGAAAAGCTCTCTTTGAGGGACCGTACCCAACTTGCTATTTTCTACTATAAACACAAAAAAACAAGCCCATAAATGCTTGTTTTTTTGTGTTTATATTGTTGTGTTCACGCAGATGATAGCTAATAAAAATTAGTCTTTATGCGGGAAAAATTTCATCAACATCTGAATCGTAAAATAAAACAATATTAAAACCGAGAAAACGCCGACTAAACCAAGGCCCATTAACTGCAGGCCCAACGAAAATTCACTCATATTCTACCTCCAAATAGTAAGGGTCACAATTACTGCATCAATAACCAAGGTACAAGGGCCAACACCATGCCACCAGCGACAATTGAACCCAATTGGCCCGCCACGTTCGCACTCACGGCCTGCATCAAGATAAAGTTATGTGGATCGTCTGCCTTCGCCATCTTTTGAACGATTCTAGCAGACATTGGGAAGGCAGATATCCCCGCTGCGCCCACCATTGGATTCACTTTATGTTTAGAGAATAAGTTGAGGAACTTGGCAAACAAAACGCCTCCCGCAGTATCGAAAACGAAGGCGAGAAGACCCATAGCCATAATAATCATGGTTTCTTTAGCGAGAAACTGCTCATACTGCATGGTAGCACCAATGGTTATCCCAAGTAAAAGGGTTACAAGATTGGCGAGCTCGTTTTGAGCTGCTTTAGAAAGACGCTCAAGTACGCCTGACTCACGAATAAGGTTACCAAACATCAGCATGCCCACAAGAGGTGTACTAATTGGTGCGATAATGCCGGCGATCACTGTGATTAATATTGGAAATAAGACCAGAACAGTTTTAGAAACCTGTACGTCTTGGAACGACATGCGAATCATGCGCTCTTTTTTTGTAGTGAGCAACTTAATAACCGGTGGCTGAATCACAGGTACGAGCGCCATGTATGAGTAAGCCGCAACAGAAATAGGTGCAAGTAAATGCTTGGCGAACTGATTGGCCACGTAGATTGATGTTGGACCATCTGCAGCGCCAATAATGCCAATGGCAGAAGCAACCTTAAGATTAAAACCCAAATCAGGCCAAATTGCATTTAAACCGAGGGCAAGAAGTGTTGTAAAAAAGATACCAAATTGTGCTGCCGCTCCGAAAAAGAGCATTTTAGGCATTTTCATTAATGGAGAAAAATCAATCATCGCACCAATTGCTACAAAAATTAACACAGGAAAAATCTCTGTAGCGATACCTGCGTTGTAAAAAGATTGGAGTACGCCGATGTTTTCGCCATGTTGCCAAATGGTACCAAGAGGCAAATTCACTAGAATTGCACCAAATCCAATGGGTAGCAAAAGCATTGGTTCATAGTCTTTGGCGATAGCGAGATAAATAAGAACACCACCGATTCCATACATCACTAAGTACTGCCAATGAAAGGCCATAACACCTTCGAACAGCTGAGCAAATTGTTCCATAATACCCTCCACATAATAAAATATAATTGCGCGTTCTAGAGAAACAAAAAAAAGACTTATACTGCTAAATGCAGTATAAGTCTCGCTATTAAAATCAAAAACCGGGCATATGCCGTGATGACGACTTTTGATACAGACAAGGTCTGCTAGCTACTCCCCTAAACTCATAAATCTATTATATCGAATTGACTTCTTAAAAACAAGTGCCCAACATAGAATCCTTTGATGTTTGTGTATGATATAATATATAAAAAAGCACGAGGTGACTATGAACCCCTTTCCAAGAACTCCAATGGGAAACACACCCATACTAAATACGACGCGTTTAATTTTAAGACCTATTCAAAATAGCGATGCACCTCAAATTTATGCACTTCGAAGCGATCCCGATAACTTTAAGTATGTAGATTTTACACTCTATGAGAATCTTGAGCGTGCAGAACGCTTTATCAAAAACGCATCCGAAGATATGTGCGCTGATACCATCCACTTTTGGGCCATCTGTTTGCCAGATACCCATTTACTCATAGGTACGATTTGCCTATGGCAATATGCAGAGTCGCCTCGACGTGCCGAGGTTGGCTACGAGGTCATGGGCACATATCAAGGCAATGGCTATGCAGGCGAAGCCCTTGCTGAAATTATTCACTTTGCCTTTGAGTCCCTTGAGCTTGAACAAATTCTTGCAATTACCCACACCGAAAATTTGCCTTCCGTAGCACTTCTTAACCGCTTTGGCTTTCACCGCATTGGTAAAATGTTAGATCTCGATCCAAACTGCGGAGAAACAGAAAGTATGATGCTCTATACGCTCGTTTCAAGCCACGCCTTTAAGCCCAAAGTCGAATAGCATTCGCGCCACAAAAAAAGACCTCGTTCACACGAGGTCTTTAATGGTTTTTGGCTATTTAAACTCAGCCAAGCTAAAATCTACTGTACCTAGAACTGAACGATCCCAGCCTACAAAGTTCTCTTTAACAAGCATAGACTCTGTATAGTGGTAAATTGGGATGATTGGAAGGTCAGTAATAAGCATTTTCTCTGCAGCATAGAGCGCATCAAAGTGCTCTTTTCCGCGTGCTTTTGCAGATTTAGACAAAAGTGCATCGTAATCAGCATTAGAGTACTTAGGATCATTGTATGCATTGCCTGTTGTAAAGATAGACAATAGACCAGATGGATCCATATAGTCTGTTAACCAGCCGCCACGAGCCATTTCGTAGTTACCAGCTTTACGCGTATCTTGGAATACTGCCCATTCTTGGTTCTCAAGCTTAACGCTAATACCCAAATTTGTTTTAAGCATCTCTTGAACAAGTTCTGCTACCAATTTGTGGCCTTCAGAAGTATTGTAGAGAATTGTGAACTCAGGGAAGCCTTTACCTTCTGGATAGCCAGCTTCAGCCATTAATGCTTTTGCTTCTTCTACTTTGCTCAAATCGGTAGGAAGACCGAGGTCGCCTTGTACTTCATTAAAGTCTTTACCTTCAGCATCGATAAATCCTGGTGGCACAAAACCAACTGCAGGCATTTGACCAGCGCCAAGTGTTTCAGTAATCAATTCACGGTCGATCGCTAAAGACATCGCACGACGAACTTTTGGATCTTTGAAAATCTCATTCTTGAGGTTAAAGTTATAGTAATAAGTGCCGAGAAGTGGGAAAATGTGGAATTCAGGATTCTCAGCGATAAGTTTTGGTACTTCAGCTGTTGGCACTTGTGGAATATAGTGCAACTCGCCAGCTTGGTATGCTTGGTATGCCGTAGAAGCTTCATCGATAAAGTTCGCTTCGATTGCCTCTAACTTAACATTTGCAGCGTCCCAATAGTTAGGGTTCTTAGTAAGTGTAAGACCTTTGCCAATTTCATAAGAAGTCAAAGTAAAAGGACCATTAGAAACTGTAAGTGCAGGATCTTTTGCCCAAGCGCCATCTGCTTTAGCTTCTACAGCAGATTGCTTGACTGGTTTGAAGTGATAGAATGATACCAAGCTGACAAAGTATTCAGTTGGTGTAGAGAGTTTTACTTCTAGAGTGTAATCGTCGAGTGCTTTAACGCCAACAGCATCTAAGCTTCCGCCTGATGTTGCTTCGAACGCGCCGACAACATTTGTGTATTCCCAAATCCATGCATATTCAGATGCTGTTTTTGGGTCCATACCGCGTTTCCAAGAATAAACAAAATCATTTGCTGTAAGTGGACTACCGTCAGACCACTTAGATTCTCTGAGCTTAAACGTGTAAGTTAAGCCATCTTCTGATACTTCCCATGACTCTGCGATACCAGGATGAACAACGCCTGATTTCTCGCGAACAAGACCTTCAAAAGTGTTATGAACAACGTTACCGCCGTCAGATGCACCTGTCAAGGTTGGGTCGATAGTCTTTGGATCTGAACCGATGTTCCACTTAAGTACTGTAGCAACTGGTTCTGCAGCTGGTGCTTCTGTTGTAGCTTCTGGAGCCGCTGTCTCTGTAGGCTCTGATGCCTTTGGCTGGCACCCTGCAAATAGGGATACCACGAGAAGGGACACGAGAAGTAGCGCTAAAACTCTTTTCATTCTTTTCCTCCTTCAAAATTAGGTTATATTGATTGCGCATGCTTGCGCAAAGAATATCGTGAGGTAAAACAGTCCATTTAAAGATTGTTTATTTCTTTTACATAATGACAGGCCACAAAATGATTCGACATCACTTCAAGAAGTACAGGTGTCTCAACGTCGCACCGGTCTTTTTTGTATCGACAACGCGATGCAAAACGGCAACCTGGCTTAGGATTAATTGGACTCTTTATGTCCCCTTGTAGTACGATGCGATCTTTGCGACTCGCTCTTGGATCGGGAACGGGAATAGATGAAAGCAATGCTTTTGTATATGGGTGTAGTGGCAAGTCGTAGAGTGTTTCACTGGCTGCAACTTCCATCATATTACCTAAATACATAACGCCTATACGATCTGAGATATGCTTGACCATTGAGAGGTCATGGGCGATAAACAAATACGTTAACCCAAGCTCCTTTTGAAGATCTTCGAGCATATTCACCACTTGCGCTTGAATAGAAACGTCTAATGCAGAAATAGGTTCATCGCAAATGATGAGTTCTGGCTCGATTGCAAGCGCACGTGCAATGCCAATACGTTGCCTCTGTCCGCCTGAAAACTCGTGAGGATAGCGGCTTGCATGCTCTTTTTTTAGGCCAACACGCGTCAACAAATCATGAATGCGATTCATCCTTGCTTCGCCCTTAAAATCTGTGTGAATATCGAGTCCCTCGCCAATAATATCTGCAATCGTCATGCGGGTATTAAGTGAAGCGTATGGATCCTGAAAAATCATTTGAATCTTCTTGCGATAAGGTAGCATTTGCTTATCTGTTAAGCCTGCAATATTGACGCCATCGTAGATGATTTCTCCGCCCGTGGGCTCGTAAAGTCTTACAATACAGCGCCCAGTAGTTGACTTTCCACATCCAGACTCGCCGACAAGACCAAAGGTCTCACCTTTGTGAATAACAAAGGAAATGTCATCTACCGCTTTTAATTTGTTTTTTTCCTTTTGGAAAAGTGGTGTTTTAACGTCGAAGAACTTTTTGAGATTCTTAATCTCCAACAAGGGTTGTTTATCCGGCATCGACTTCACATCCTTTTTTGAAGACTTCTGTTTGAGGCGCATCTTGGTGAAGCATCCAGCAAGCGGAAGTATGCGTTGGTCCAATACGATATGCAGGTGCCATTTCTTCACGACAGATGCTCATGGCATAAGGGCAACGCGGAGAAAACGGACATCCTTTTGGCGGATTCATGAGATCTGGTGGAGAGCCTGGTATTGGAATAAGTCGTGACTTCTCCTTTTGATGAAGCTTTGGAACAGAATTCATAAGTCCCAATGTATAAGGATGCTGAGGGCTGTGGAATATTTCGTCTACCGTCCCCTTTTCCATAATCATCCCACCATACATGACGATTAAGTTCTTACATGTCTCAGCAATAACACCTAAATCATGGGTGATAATCATAATGGAAGTATCAATTTCTGTTGCAAGTTTTCTAAGAATCTCAAGTATCTGGGCTTGTATTGTTACGTCGAGAGCAGTAGTAGGTTCATCTGCAATGAGTAGTTTTGGATTACAAGAAAGTGCAGTGGCAATCATTGCCCTTTGTCTCATACCACCAGAGAATTCGTGGGGATATGACTTTATGCGCTTCTCTGGTTCGGGTATGCCCACCATGCGAAGTTTTTCGATAGCAATTTCTCTTGCCTTGGATTTTGAAACCTTCTGATGGCGCATGATGACTTCCATCATTAAGTTTTCAATGGTAAAAACAGGGTTTAAAGATGTCATGGGATCTTGAAAAATCATCGAAATTTCACTGCCTCGAATGGAAGACATTTCTTTATTGCTCTTTGTAGAAATAACTTCACCATTGAATACAACTTCACCAGATACAATTCGACCAGGATGCTCAATTAAACCCATGATTGAAAGTGCTGTAACGCTCTTTCCACTGCCTGATTCACCAACAATGCCTAGAATATCTCCTTTTTCAAGAGAAAATGTATTCCCTCGAACTGCTTTCACTTCACCCAAATGTGTAAAGAAGGAGGTATTTAAATTTTTAACCTCTAAAATCTTGCTCATATCTACCTATCCTTTTCTCAATCTTGGGTCAAGTGCATCGCGAAGGCCATCGCCTAAGAAATTAAAGGCGAGCATTGTGATTGCGATTGCCAGTGCTGGGAAAAACAATTGATAGGGGTAGGTGATTAAACCCGGAAGTGCGTTGTTTGCCAGTGTTCCCCATGAAGCTTGCGGTGCAGATACACCGAGTCCAACAAAACTAAGAAATGCCTCTGTAAAAACTGCTGTGGGGATCATCATGGTCATTGACACGATAATTGGTCCCATTGCATTGGGAATAAGATGTCTAAAGATAATTTTGATCTTTGGAACACCTATTACCCGTGCAGCCAACACAAATTCTTGTTCTTTTAATGAGAGCATCTGACCACGCACAAGTCGCGCCATCGAAACCCAGTAGACTGAACTCAAAGCGATGATGATGTTTCCTAACCCATCACTTTTTGGTATCCATACCATCAATAAAATAACATAGAGCATCAGTGGAATAGAATTGATAATATCGACCACACGCATCATGGCTTCATCGACTTTACCACCTTCGTAGCCTGAGACCGACCCGTATACAACGCCAATCAGCAAGTTGACAACCGTTGCAATAACTGCCACAAGCAATGAGATTCGGGCGCCGTACATAACACGCGTTAAAATATCTCTACCTAGATCGTCTGTTCCGAATATATTTGTTTTGTTAAATACTTTACCTGTTGGATACTTAAATACGACACCCTTATGCTCAATTGTAAAATCGTAATCATATCCTTGTTTGTCTTTTAAGAGGTTATACGAGAAGTCTAAAATTACTTCTTCACCTGTCGCATCGTCGATTACATAGTAATAAAGCTTGTTGACCACATCTTTTTTCTTTTTATTTTGATCAAGGCGCTTCAAAATTTCACCTTTATCGGATACTAAGAACATATTGTAGTCTTCAGAAAGATGAAGATTTATACCATCTGCCACGGTGAAGATTTCTAATCGCGGCGGAAGATTTTTAAAGTCGTTATTTTGATCTGAATAGGAGTACTTGCTGAGCATTGGCCCAAATACACCAAAGAAGACAATGATTGCGATGACTACGACACCAAACATTGCAGGCTTATGCTTTTTTAATCTTCTCCAAGCATCTTGCCAGTACGTTAAACTGGGTCTTGAAACCTCGGCATCTTCAAATTTTGATTCTAAAAACCGAAAGCGATTATCAGCCATGCCGCGCTACTCCTTTCCAAGACGGATACGTGGATCGATGAAGCCATATGCAATATCGACCAACAAAATCGTAACAATGTAGAATGCCGAATAGAGAATTGTCATGCCCATAATTGTCGTGTAATCGCGATTGCCTACACTGACAACGAAATAGCGACCCATCCCTGGAATGGCAAATATTTTTTCGACCACAAATGAACCTGTCAACAGCGCTGCAATCATTGGACCGATATAAGTTACAACTGGTATCAGTGCATTCTTAACTGCATGCTTGGCGATTACTTTAAATTCGCTTATGCCATTTGCACGCGCTGTTCTTATATAGTCTTGACGAAGCACTTCTAGCATGCTCGATCTAGTCAATCGCGATACAAAGGATAATGAATAACCCGCCAGTGCGACAACAGGTCCGATGTAACCTCTTGGATCCTCAAGACCGAAGGTTGGAATCCAACCTAACTTACCCGCAAAGAAGTAAATGATTAAGGTGGCCACAACAAAACTCGGTATTGTAACCCCTAAGGTTGCCATAAACATAACCGCATAGTCAATGGGCTTATTCTGCTTTAAGGCCGATATAATTCCCAGTGGTATGCCCAGCAGAATAATCACGATGCTGGCATAAAGACCGATTTTTAACGATGCATCTTTGCCTGAATCGATTAATTGATTGACACTTGTGCCAATAATCGAGAAGGAAGGACCAAAGTCAAATTTAATAAATAAGCGATACATGTAATCTACATACTGTTCGTGAAGTGGTGCATCCAAATTGTATTTCTCGTTAAGCGATTTTAAAATCTCGGCAGGTACAGCCTTTTCTCTCGAAAAAGGACCGCCTGGTATGGAATGCATCATTAAGAATGTAACTGTCGCGATAAGAACTATCGTGAGTAACGATGATACAACCCTCCGTACATAATAAGAGATACTTCCCACAATCAATCTCCTTTCAGTCTTTTTTTCGCCTTCCCCTAACTGCGAAACTTCTGAAGGTCATTAAAAAAACACCCGATGATTGGAAAGGATTAAAGTTCATTTATTCCACACATCGCATGCCTGTCTTTTGCACATCTCTATAGTTAATGCGCCTTCTGAATCTAAAATCATCATAGCCTTAATTTCTGAAAATTGCAATTCATTTCGCATTGTTAACAATATTGTTATCTATCTTGACAGGAACGGTATATGTTACAACAATGTAGAATGAACATGTCTAGAATTTAATAAAAGAGACCCATTTTCTGGGTCTCGTTCACTATTGTAAATAATATTCACTTTTCATATCTTGTACTACAAATTCAACCACTTACAAGTCGATTTCGCCCCTCGCGTTTTGCCAGATACAACAAATCATCAACACGCTTTAGGAGCATCGCTTCTGTTTCGCCATGATAGGCAACAACACCTCCGCTTATTGTAATCTTGAGACCCTCAATATCGAAGGTCTCAGACATCACGGCGATGCGAATACGCTCGCAAATCTGCATTGCACTTACCAAGGTAGCTTCAGTGAAGATGATAATAAACTCTTCACCTCCATATCGGGCGACTATATCGGAAGTTCTCACCTCGCGCTTTAAAAGCCTCGAAAACTGCTTCAGTACGGTGTCGCCTGCTAAGTGTCCATATTGATCGTTTACATTCTTAAAAAAATCGATATCTAGCAAACACAGCGAAAAGTTCTTGCCATAGCGCTTAGACTCATCAATTTTTTGTGTAAGTGCCTCCATAAAATAGGCACGATTGTTTATACCGGTGAGGATATCTGTCAGTGCTAATTTGGCGAATTTCTCCTTTTCGGAGGCCAATATATCATTTAGTTCGCCAAGCCTCGCATTCGCCTTTGTCAATTCATAGGTCTTGACTTTGACGAGATGTTCGAGCTGATTACTATATGTTTTTATCGACAAGTTAGACATTCTAAGTGCTTCGGCCATTTTATTCACATTGTTGGCCAACCATGATAGTTCGTCGTTGCCTGGAAGCTGAACCGTTTCGCCATAGTCGCCGCCAGCGATACGTTCTGTGCTCTCCATAAGTACATTGACGCCGGTTCCGATTCGCCTTGACAATCTAAACACCAATAGTATTACAACGACTAGGCTCACCACCATCACAGATAAGTAAATAATCTGCAGATTTTTAATCAGCTGATTTGAATATGCTTGTTCAGACAATCGAATGCGCGTCAATCGCTCATACAGCCCTTTGAGTTCTTGATCTATAGAATACAATAAGGCTTGGTTTTTTAGGTTGATTTGGTCTACAGAGTCTATAAGTTCTAAAATTTCAGCTGAAAGCACTGATAAGCGCCTCCCAAAAATTTGCATTTCGAAAGGTGTTTCAGCTGCCATTAGGCTTTTTCCAATGCGTGCGAGTTGCGTAAGTGAAGGATCATCTGCTGGTGTCAAAGTATGCTTGCGACTTAAAAAATCGACTGCCAAAATCAACACTTCTTGAGGTGCATTAGGTGGTTTATTGATCAATACATCGTTGAGTTCTTTGATCTTTATCTCTCTATTTTCGACCAGTGCATGATATTGATCATTTGTACTAATAAAGCTTTTTAGGCCTTTTTCATAAGAGACATAAAAATCAGATACCTCTTCTACTAACTTCTCGTTGCCAGACTTGAGCCTCTCTTTTTGTAGAAGTCCCGTTTCACTTTTTAAAGCCTGCAAAGATGTCTCAATAATCCCAATGTAGCGCCGTGCATTTAAGTCTAGATAGGTCTCTTGCGCGCGACGAATCTCTTCGATTTGCTCCGTCATCCGGTTGATTTGAATCATATTCACATTCACATCTGCGATGCGATTATAGACCCATGTTTGAAAATAGGCAAAGCCCAATAAAAGTGCTAAAACAGATATAAATGCTATGATCAAGCGTCGTCTTATCGTCATTTAATACTCCATGGCATTGTGACATTCTACAGATTTTCTTTGAGCTTTGAATCCATATGTTTGAGTAACTCCCGGTAGGACTTTGGAAAAACCAAAAAGTCTGAGAACAGCTGCAAACCTAATTTTGCCGCATCTGGGGATGTGGCTAAATCGTAATTGAATGCCCAAGCAGAAGCCTTTTGAATCGAAGGTAAAATTTTGAGCTGCAATGGTCCATATATCTTAGTATCTACCTGCAATGATGGACTTAGTGCACCACTGCCAATCGCCATTGCCTTTTGGCTCTCGGGTCTGGCCAAAAATGCGATGGCAGACATTGCCCCCTTTGCATTAACAGAATTTTTGGGAACAATTATGCCGTCAACAGGACCTAGCGCGACAAAGGGCACCTCTTTATTGATAACGGGAAAATCAAAATAGCCAAAATCCCTATCTGCTACCATACTGTACTCGCTTTCGAGGGTGCTGATTGCCCATGTGCCCATTAGCGTCATGCCAACCTCGCCCTTCGATAGCCCCTCTAGTGGCCACTGGTGCCATTCTTGACTATTTGGATCTTCACTAAAGTAATTACTGTCTATTAATTGCTTCCATTGCTCAAATACAGATATGATTTCAGGACTCGAATAATCGAGGGAACCCTCCATTAAAGCTTCTCTTACTTCTATCGGATAACTGCGAAGTAGCAGGTAGTCAAACCAGAACTGTGCCGGCCACTGACTCTTACTGCCTAGACCAATTGGGGTTACACCATCCTGCTTAAGCACCTCACACACATTCATAAACGCTGCCCAATCTTTAGGCACCTCTAGATTCAGGCGATCGAACACCTCTTTGTTATAAAAAAACGCCACATAGTGTTGCGTAATGGGCAGTAAATAATACTTTCCATCAATTTTACAAGCATCTTCGACAATGGATTTTGAGAACACTGCATCGAGTTCTTCCGTCTTCCAAATCTCATCGAGAGGCTCAAGCTGATCTGCAATCGCTTTAGTGCGCAAACCTGCCCAATAGGAATATAGCTCAGGGGGATTGTTGTCTTTTAAGGCCTTGATAATACTCGTTTTAAAAGCCTCGTGGTCAATTGGAATGGCATTTAACACATAATCGTCTTGCTCTTGATTAAAGCCACCGACTAATGCATCAATGCCCCCGCTAAACTCCCCAGAGAAATAATGCAACAGGGTCAAGCTCTCTTTTGCTTTAATTGTTGGTACTTTTGTCTGTGCACACGATGACAAAAGCAACAGAACGAGGAGGAGAGAAAATACCACCACAAATTGCCTGTACTTAAACACCATACTACGCCTCCTTCTGATAAACCACGATGCCCATTGAAATGCGCATCTCCCCATATGACTGCGCGATTAATTCACTTCTTCTGGTCTCTGAAACGCGCCAATAGTGGGGGGTCATTTGTAACAAATCCACAATTGCCTCCTGAGCTAATGGCACACAATAATTAATCTTTTCCGACTTAATCAGCGTAAATCCTGGAGGTGCATTGAGATACTTCAAATAGTCTTTTTCTTTAGTTGAGCCATTATAAATCTTTTGCTTAAGTACCTCTAAGTGATCTTCAAAGGGATATACTTGAATAAAAAAACCTTTTTTTGCCAACACTCTGGCGCATGCATCCACTGAAACGGGACTAAAGACACTCAATAGACAATCGAGGGATTCATTGGGAAAGGGCAGTATAAAGTTATTGCCCACTAGCCAATTTTGATCTGACGAACTTCTTGCTGCCATTTTTACAGCCTCTTTTGAAATATCGATTCCCCAATAGATTATGTCTGAACTAGCATGAACTTCGCTTAAATACTTTTTTATATAACGCAAATAGTAGCCTTCTCCACATCCAATGTCTAGTAGAGAATGAATGTTTCTCAAGGCATGGTCTGTGCAAAGTGATTCGATGATTTGTGAAATTTTATCTGCCACAGGTTTATAGTGGCCTGCCTCTAAAAAGCGACGTCTTGCTTGCAACATCTCTTTGCTATCACCAGGCTGTCTACTGTTTTTTTGATGGCTCAACAATAGATTTAGATAGCCTTCCTTCGCTTCGTCAAAGTGATGATTTAGCGCACAAGCAATATGCTTTTGACCACGTATATAGCGCATTGAATTGCCACAGGTAGGACATATTAATGACGATTCCATAAGACTCCATTCTCATTCTCATTTTCATTTTCATTTTCATTTTCATTTTCATTCTCATCATGACTAAAATACAATACTAATAGTATACATGGGATATATGCGAATTGATATCCAATTCTAAGGCGCATTAAACATCTTCACTATCATAGTGCCTTCACAGAACAAAATAAAACCGCAAAGCTAAATGTTTGCGGTTTTATACTGTATGATGTATTGATCGAGTATAAGGGCGATTACAACGAGCATGGCGCCGACGATTCTAATTAGAGAGCCTATGCCAAACAACCAGTAGTCTAGCAATAATGCCACTGACATCTGTGTGACTACAATAATTGAGGTCGAATGAACCACAGGCAGACGATTTAATGTCAAGTTGGAAATTAACATCGCACCTAGTCCTAATAGTCCCGCAGAATACATCAGAGGTGGAACATCTAGAAATACTGTATAATCGAAGCGCTTCATACTTGCAAAGGCAAGTATACCCGCCATCAGTGTGCCTGTTAAGTAGTTGAGTAAGGTGCCCGGTAAAAGACCAAATCGCTTTGCAGCATTGTGATTGAGCATCTTCGAAACCACGATAGCCAACCCACCAAAAAACGCCAATATAACTGCTAACACTTGCCACCTCCTCTAATATTTAAGCGTCATTAAAAGTATGCCACATAACAATACCGAAAGGCTTACAATACGATATCGGTTAAACGCAACGCGTTTTATATTGCCTATGCCCATGCCATCAATCCAAACACTCCCCAAGAGCTGTGCAAAAGTAGATAGCGCTACTGCTAAAGTTACGCCTAAAACACCAACTGCATAAGCATCAATGGCTGCAAGCATCGCCCCGAGGCACCCTGCAAGAAAAAAAATCGGCGGAACCTTTCTTATATCTAGCGATTGCTTTCGAATCCACATGCTCACAAGTAAAACTGTCAACCCAATGGCATGAACGGCAAAACTCACTTCAAACACGCCTAAATGTTGGCCTAATGCGCCGTTAAAGGCAATCATCAGCGCAATCAAAACACCTATAGTCGATACTAAAACATAGGTCATAACTACCTCCAATTCCTTATTCACGATCCTTAAAAACCGTGAGCAGCTCCCAGTTATCGACGTAAATGCGCCCATCACTATAGTCTAACACGCCACCCATCTGACAAGTCTTGATAACCCGATTTAAGTGTCGAACACTTGTAGCCAGCCTTCCAGCCAATTCACGCTTCTCTATATGTATCACCCGCTCACCCTCAAAGTGTGCAATTAAGAAGCCTATAAGCCGCTGCTTAAGAGGACTCAAAATATTCGAAGATTGCCGCTCAATTTGCATGTAGGCAATGTCGGAAACTCGCGCTAACATAGCCAATGCGAATTGGTGATCATTTTTTAGCCACTCTAAATAAAGCATGTTTGGCACTTCCCAGGTTTCTACTTGTCCAAATGCTTCTACTGTACACACATTGCTCAGTTTCCTAAACTGTTCAATCATGCCAAATACCTCAGGTGCTTGAACAATATTTTGAATAAGCATCTGACCTTGGGATCCAGAAGTGTAAATTTTGCAACGCCCCTTTAAAAGAAAGCACACGCGATTTCCAACTTCACCTTCTAATAGTATTGTCTCACCATGGGCATAACCGCGATAGAAACATCCATCTTTTATTTGATCAGGCGGCGTAGGTGGCCATGCACCAATCTCCTTGGTCTGTGATTTCATCTTATCTCTCCCTGTGTTTAAAGCCAAGGACATATGTCCCTGGCTTTTTCACTCTTCAAATTGTTGTGCATTGTATGTCCATTGATATAAAAGGGGCAATTTCAGTAAAATCACACCATCGAAAGGTCTTAATGTCACTTGTTGAGCAATCTCTCCAGTGTTGTGCTGAGGATCTTGTGTGCCCTTAATATGCTGATAATAAGCGCCCAATTTAACAGTCTGCCAGCTTTCAGAACCATTCACAATGGCGACGCCTTTTGAAAATTTTCTCAAGTACACATCTGGAGCGACCTGTACCGCCTGGCCTTTGGCATTTCCCAAATAACCCCGTCTGCCAATTCCCAAATCGTATTCATCAAACCACATTAGGCCCAGTGCGCCGTGACCATTAGTACTTAGCTCATAGCTAAAGTATCCATTGCCCATGAGTGCAGAGGTTAATCCATAACGCATTCGCCGGTAATTGGGCACCTCGGGCAACTCTACAATTTCGTGTGGCGAAGTTGGAAAACGCTCGTTTTCATATACTTCAAAGAGTACGGTGTCATCTGAATCCCACGCTAAATAAGGTAAATTACTATTCTCTTTATACGATGTGCTGCCTACAATGAGACCATGCCACCACTCTTGTGTTGGATTGCTCCAACCATAGGTTTCATAAATTTGACCTTGCTCATCGGCCTTTTCACGAAGTAGCGGGTTGTTTCGGATGATTGGTATTGGACCTACAGTGCGCCTTAAATTGAGAATAAGCAAATCTACACCCTGTTTCCACGAGGCATCAAACGCATCCGCCTGTGTACTCAGATTATTGTGCTCTAAATCCAATTGAATGACCTCTTCTCTTTGATGCATTAAAAAGCTTTGTCGCTCTTCTAGGCGATCCAATACTAGGCCATCGTATTGAGTCACGTTTAACAGTGAATCTATAGAGTAATAACCCTCCGGATAGCTGATGCGCACCTGCTCTTGTGTAAGCGCCATATAGTATTCAGAATAAGTGACTTTGCTTTTTAGCCCAAACACAAACATCTTAGGACAAGATTGAGTTACATTCATTACCCATGTATCCGGCCAAAACGATATATGTGAGGCGATGCGCGTGCCTGCTGTATGGTCGGAGGCAGGTCTTACATAACCCCTTTTGAGGGTCAATGTTTTATTTGGAATATCTATTGCCAGCACTTTTGCAGACTCATAAAGGCCAATCATTACAGATGCGCCGGTCTTAAAATACGGCGACCCAAAACCATCTACAAGTTGGTCCACCTTTACCACAGTCGATTTCGCGTCGATCGAAGTACTTAATTGCGTACCCGTTTGAGAGAGAAAAAAGACAGAGGGCAACCGTTCAATCTCTGGATTTGCAATAGATGTACCTGAATTTGGATCCGTTATAAACAGCTGTCTCTCGCTTGGGCCTATGGGCTTAAACACCCGTTGATATGGGGCTTGTGCCCTTAAGTCTTTGAGCTTTTCAGTTAATTCTGGACTGTCGAAATTATCGATGAGCAAGTGATAACGACCCATTTCTTCTACAGGCGTCTTGTATGGATCTAGCCACCACATACCGAGTCTTGGGAAAGCGCCTCCCTCTGTGCGCACTTCGGGGATTAAAATGAGCAAAAAAATTGCTACAAACGACAGGGATAACACAACTGTGCCCATCAACATAACTTTCAGAATTCTGCGCTCCTGCATTTTAACCTCCAATAAAAAAGCGACGTATATACTTATGAGTATA